>NZ_JAELTJ010000169.1 GCF_016428805.1 Achromobacter sp. ASV32 | reverse complement strand
GGTATTCGCGCTGGCGCGAGAACCAGGCCACGATGATCGAGGCGAGGATGCCGAAAATGATCTCACAGACCAGCACGGTGACGTAGTAGCCCGGGCCGATGCCGCGCTCGTTCTTGAACACGACGCGGTCGATGAAGTAGCCAACGACGCGGGCCAGGAACACGACAAAGGTGTTGACCACGCCCTGGATCAGGGTCAGCGTGACCATGTCGCCGTTGGCAATGTGCGCCACTTCGTGGGCCAGCACCGCGGCGACTTCTTCTTCGCTCATGCTTTCGAGCAGGCCCGTGGACACGGCGACCAGCGAGTCGTTCTTGAAGGCGCCGGTGGCAAAGGCGTTGGGGGCGCCGTCATAGATGGCGACTTCCGGGCGGCCGATGCCGGCGCGGTCGGCCAGTTGATGGACGGTGTCCAGCAGCCAGGCTTCGCGTGCGTTGCGAGGCGCATTGGGATCGAGCACCTGTGCGCCGGTGCTCCATTTGGCCATGGGCTTGCTGATCAGCAGCGAGATGATCGCGCCGGTGAAGCCGACGACCACCGAGAAGATCAGCAGGGCGTTCAGGTTCAGGCCGTTGGCGGTGATGTAGCGGTCTACGCCCAGGATGCGTAGCGTGGCCGACAGCACGAGCATGACGGCCAGGTTGGTGATGACGAACAGGACAATGCGTTTCATGTTTTTTTGTTCCTCTGCGAGCGGGAAATACCCCGGCTTTGACTGCGCGGCGCCGCGCCAGTTCCCCGACTGGCGGCGCCGCGGCCGGTGACGGAGAGTATAGTATCGCTTTCCCTTATCCCCCTCACTTTCACCTGAGCGCAATCCCCCCATGCAGGCACTTTGGATGTTGCTGGCGTCCGCCATGTTCGCCGTCATGGGCTCGTTCGTGAAACTGGGCACCGAGCACGGCGCCTCGCTGCCGCAGGTGGTGTTGTTCCGCGGCCTGCCGTCGGTGATCCTGCTCCTGCTTTGGGCGCGCGCCGGCCGCCAATCCATCGTGCCGACCAGCTGGAAGCTGCACATCTGGCGCAACCTGTCCGGCGTGACCTCGATGTGGCTCGGCTTTTTCGCCATTGCCCATCTGCCCCTGGCTACCGCTACCAGCCTGAACTACACGGCGCCGCTGTTCATCGCCTGCTGGATGCTGGGATGGGGCGGCGCGCAACGCGACCCGATCCGCATTGCCGCCGTGGCGTTGGGGTTCCTGGGCGTGATCGCCGTGCTGCGTCCCAGCATCAACGAAGACCAATGGCTGGCCGCCTTGCTGGGCCTGGGCGCTGGCGCCATGTCGGCGATCGCCATGATGCAGATCCGCCAGCTGGGCCGCATCGGCGAACCCGAATGGCGCACGGTCCTGTTCTTCTCGGTGGCGGTGTGCGCGTCCAGTTTCGCGGGCCTGGGCTTTGAAGGCTGGGGCCATGCCGACTGGACCGGCTACGCATCCTTGCTGGGCGTGGGGGTGGCAGGCCTGTTCGGCCAATTGGCCATGACCCGGGCGTTCGGCATGGGCTCGGCGCTGCTGACCGCCGCCCTGCAATACAGCACGATTATCTTCGCGGCCCTGATCGGCATGGGCTTCTGGGGCGACACCCTGGATGGCCTGGCCTGGGCCGGCATGGGCCTGATCATTTCGGCTGGCCTGCTGTCGGTCTGGCGCACCATGCGCGATCCCAAGCCGGCCTGATGCCGCGAACCCGTCAAAGCGAAAGGAGCCTGCCTGATGACGATGACCCTGATTTCCGCAGCCGATCTGGCTGCGCGCCTTGGCGCCGCGGACGTGCGCGTGTTCGACGTGCGCCATGACCTGATCAATCACGCCGCCGGCCGTGAGGCCTATGCCGCCGGCCACATTCCCGGCGCCCGCTACCTGGATCACGAAACCGAGCTGGCCGCGGCGCGTACCGGCAAGAACGGTCGTCATCCGCTGCCCGACCGTGCCGAGTTCGGCGCGCTGATGGCCGCGCACGGCGTGACGCCGCAGACCCTGGTGGTGGCATACGACGCCAGCGGCGGCATGTATGCCGCGCACCTGTGGTGGATGCTGCGCTGGCTGGGCCACGAGCAGGCCGCGGTGCTGGACGGCGGCTGGCAGGCCTGGGTGGCCGCGGGCCTGCCCACCACCACCGAACCTGCACCCGCAGTGCAGCCGGGGGCGCCAAAGGCACCGGGCGCGCCGCTGGCGGGCAGCGTGGACGCAAAAGCCGTGCTGGACAATATCGCCCAGCCTGCCTTCACCGTGATCGATGCACGGGCCGCCAACCGCTATCGCGGCGAGGTCGAACCCATGGACCCGGTGGCCGGCCACATCCCGGGCGCCTTGAACCGTCCAAACGGCCAGAACCTGCAAGCCGACGGCCGCTTCAAGGACGCGGCCGTGCTGCGCGAGGAATTCGCGGCATTGCTGGACGGCCGCGATCCCAAGGCCATCGTGCACCAGTGCGGCTCGGGCATCACGGCCTGCCACAACCTGCTGGCGATGGAAATCGCCGGCCTGGCTGGCTCGCGTCTGTATCCGGGTTCCTGGAGCGAATGGTGCAGCGATCCGTCCCGGCCGGTGGCCAAGGGCGATTGAGCCCTTCGCGCTCTACCAGACCGCCGCCAGCTTGACCCTGCCGGAGACGCTTTCGGCGATCTCCAGGAAGTGGTCCAGCGGCGGCGTGGCCAGGCCTGGCACCTTTGCCATGTCGTCCCAGCGCCTTAGCCGGATCGCATCCGGCGCGCCCGGCATGCTGGCGAAATCCACCGCCTGGCCCGCATCGAAGCTGCCCCCTTGTAGCGCCAGGCTGCGCTTTGAATCCTGCGACAGCGACGCTTCATACTGCGGCTCCACGTAGCAGAGGTAGCGTTTGGCCTCCACGTGTAGCCGGATGGGATCGAGCACGGCCGAACTGAACAGCCCGCGCAGGAACGGCAGCACGAAATACTGGTGCTTGTCGTCGATGCCGCGCAGCGTGGGGGTGTCCGGGTGGTCCGCGATCAGGTGGCCCAGATCGTGCAGCAGGCAGGCCGTGATCAAGGGCGCGTTGGCGCCATTGCGTTCGGCCAGGGCCGCCGTCTGCAGCGCATGCCGCAGGTGGCTGACGGATTCGCCATGATAGGAACGGTGTCCGCGTTCCAGGAAAAGCTGCTCAATGTCCTGCAAGGTCAAGGCCATGTTGGTCTCCTGAGTGGCCGCAAAGGGAAGAGGCGGGCAGTGATCCGTGGATCATCCGGCTGCTGGCGCCATCTCCAGAAAGCGCGCGATAAGTTGCACCGGTTGGCGCTCGCGCAAGCAGTACAGGTATTCATGCATCACGATGTCCGCGCCCTGGATGTCCAGCGCGACCAGATCGGGATGGGACGGAATTTCACGCGACGGGATCAGGCTGATGCCCAACTCGCACAGGATCGCCTGGCGGATCGATTCGCGGCTGCCGATCTCCAGCGTGCGCTTGACGCTGACGCCAGCAGCCTGTAGCGCATCTTCGGTCAGTTGGCGGGTCATCGAACCGGGCTCGCGCAGCAGCAGCGCGTGGTCGGCCAGGTCTGCCAGCGTTACCTGGCTGCGCCGGGCCAGCGGGTGGTCGCGGTGGGTGACCACGCGGATCGGGTCTGCCGCGATCAAGCGGCGGTACAGATGCTTGTCATCCATCAGAAATGACGATGTGGCAATCTCGATACGATAGTCATGCAGCGCTTGCAGCATGCTCTGCGAGTTGCCGATGGTCACCGTCAGGTCGATGCCGGGGTAGCGCTGGTTGTAGCGCCGCACCGTATCCATGATGTAGAACGGGCCGGTCGCGCCGACGCGCAAGTTGCCCTCGCGCAGGTCGCTGGCGTCGCGCAGCCGGAAGTCGATCTCGGTTTCCTGCTGCACCAGCTTTTCCACCATCGGCATCAGGCTATGCCCGGCGTCGGACAGCCGCATGCCGCGGCCCTGGCGGTGGAACAGTTCGACGCCATAGCGCGATTCCAACTGGCGCAGTTGCCCCGTCACCGTGGGCTGGCTCACGCCCAGCTGGGCGGCGGCCTTGGTGACGGTGCCGCAGCGAGCCACGGCATAGAAGGATTTCAGTTCGGCGACGAGCACGGTGTTCTGGGGCCTGGTAAATGGACGCAATGCGCAAGACCGCCAGTACACCAAAATAATTTGATGTTTTTATTACTGCATTTGCGCGAAGTGTCATAAACACTCAATACGCGGCTTCCATACTGCCTTCGTTCCCAGACCGGAGGCACCATGCCCCTACAGCTCCAACGCGACACAGACACTCTTTCGGCGGGTGCTACGCCCCAGACCGGGGCGCAGCGCGGGGGCTTTCTGTCGGTCAGCAACCTGGTCAAGCGGTTTGGCGCGCATACGGCGCTGTCCGATGTGTCCCTGGATATCCGGGCGGGCGAGCTGGTGTGCCTGCTGGGGCCCTCCGGCTGCGGCAAGACCACCTTGCTGCGCGCCATCGCCGGGTTGGAGCGCCAGGACAGCGGCAGGATCGTGCTGTCCGGCCGCGATATTTCCCACGCCGAGCCGCAAGAGCGCGACTACGGCATTCTGTTCCAGTCGTATGCGCTGTTTCCCAACCTGACCGTGGCGCAGAACGTGGCCTATGGCCTGAGCGGCAAGCGCGCCCACCGCAAGCACGTGGCCGACCGGGTCGAGGAAATGCTGACGCTGGTCGGCCTGGCCGGTGCGGCGCATAAATATCCCGGGCAGATCTCGGGCGGGCAGCAGCAGCGCGTGGCGCTGGCCCGCGCGCTGGCGCCGTCGCCGTCGCTGCTGCTGCTGGACGAACCCATGTCGGCGTTGGACGCCCGGGTACGCGAGCATCTGCGGATTGAATTGCGCGCCCTGCAAAAGCGCCTGTCCATCACGACCCTGATGGTGACGCACGATCAGGAAGAGGCCATGGTGATGGCCGACCGCATCGCGGTCATGAACGGCGGCGTCATCGAGCAGTTCGGCACGCCGCGCGAACTGTACCGCCAGCCGCAGTCTGCCTTTATCGCCGACTTTGTCGGCGAAGCCAACTGGCTGCCGTTCGAGCGCATCGACGCGCACCGGGCCCGGGTCGGTCGCCAGGAACTGGCGGTGGACGAGAGCCTGGAGCGCAGCGCCGGCAAGCTGTTCGTGCGCCCCGAAGCGGTGCGCGTGAGCGTGGCGCGCCCGGAAGAATCCAACACCATGCTGGCCGACGTGCTGGACGGCGTGTTCCTGGGCCGCGGTTACCGCCTGGCGTTGCGCCTGGAAGGCGTACCCGGCGCCACGGTGCATTCGATCGTATCCCCCGAAACCGGAGACGCCCTGCTGGGCCCTCACGCTGCCAGCCGCTGCTGGGTGGAGCTGCCGCGCCATGCGATTCGCGCCTACGCTTGATTCCACCGTGGCCAGCGCCCCCGCCACGGTGTCCGTGCCCGCCGCCCCGCCCGTTGCCGCGCCGTTGGGCCGCCGCCCCCTGCCGGCGTGGATCGGTGCGCTTGGCCTGACGCTGGGGCAGGGCGCCCTGGTGTTGTTCCTGGTGCTGTTCCTGGCGCTTCCACTGGGCGCGATTCTGGTCAAGTCGGTCACTGACGGCGACGGCAACTGGGCCGGCCTGTCGGTGGTGCTGGGCATCATCGGCGCCGATGGTTTCATGGCCATGGTCGGGCGCAGCTTGGCCGTCGGCGCGGTCACCATGATGCTGGTGGTGCCTTGTGCCTACGCCTTTGCCTACGCGCTGACCCGCAGCCGCATTCCCGGCAAGGGCCTGCTGCGCACCATCGCGCTGCTGCCGCTGTTGGCGCCGTCGCTGCTGCCCGGCATTGCGCTGGTGTATCTGCTGGGCAACCAGGGCTTGCTCAAGAGCCTGTTCGGAGGCGCCACGATCTACGGCTTCTGGGGCATCGTCGCGGGCGAGGTCTTCTACACGTTTCCGCATGCGCTGATGATCCTGATGACCGGCCTGGCGTTGGCCGACGGCCGCCTGTATGACGCGGCGCGCGCCATGGGCGCAGGTTCGCTGCGTACCTTCATGACGGTGACGCTGCCCGGCACGCGCTACGCGGTGTTCTCAGCCTGCTGCGTGGTATTCACGCTGACGGTGACGGACTTCGGCGTGCCCAAGGTCGTGGGGGGCGACTACAACGTGCTGGCGATGGAAGCCTACAAGGCGGTCGTTGGCCAGCTGAATTTCCCCAAGGGGGCGGCCATCGGCATCCTGCTGCTGTTGCCTGCCGTGCTGACGTTCGTACTGGACCGCCGCCTGCGTGCCCGCCAGGGCGCCCAGATGAGCGGCCGGGCGCAACCCTATGCCGCCGGCATCAACCGCCGGCGCGATGCGGCGTTCCTGTTGCTGGCCGGTGCCATGGCGGGGTTCCTGCTGCTGATCATCGGCGTGGCGGTGTGGGCGTCGTTCGTGAAGATGTGGCCCTACAACCTGTCGTTGTCGTTGCGTTCGTACGACTTCGACAATATGGACGGCGGTGGCTGGCTGGCCTGGCGCAATAGCCTGGAACTGGCGTTCTGCACTGCCTTACTGGGCACCGTGGTGGTGTTCCTGGGCGCGTGGATGATGGAAAAGGTGCCGGCCCGCGGCACGGTGGCGCGCGGCTTGCGTGGCACGGTCGGGATGCTGGCGCTGATGCCGATGGCCGTGCCGGGGCTGGTGCTGGGTCTGGGCTACATCTTTTTCTTCAACAGCACGATGAATCCGCTGAACGCGTTGTACGGCACCATGCCGCTGCTGGTGCTGTGCACGGTGGTGCACTTCTACACCAGCGCGCATCTCACGGCCGCTACCGCCCTGAATGCGCTGGACCCCGAGTTCGAAGCCGCGTCCGCATCGCTGAAGGTGCCGCGCCTGACCACGTTCGTGCGCGTGACGCTGCCGATGTGCCTGCCCGCCGCGCTGGATGTGGCGCGCTACCTGTTCGTGTCCGCCATGACCACCGTGTCGGCCGTCGTATTCCTGTACAGCCCGTCCACGGTGCTGGCGGCCGTTGCAGTGCTGAATATGGATGACGCCGGTTTTATCGGTCCCGCCGCCGCCATGTGCACTGTGATCATGGCCAGTTCGGCAGTCGCGGCGCTGGCCCTGCATCTGGCCAGCCGCGCGCTGGTGGCGCGCAGCCAGGCCTGGCGCCGTCCGGCCTCGGTTTGATTGAATATTTCTGAAGGAAGATCCTCATGACTGTTAAGCCCTTGCCCGTCCGCCTGGAAGCGGTGATTTTCGATTGGGCCGGCACGCTGGTGGACTTCGGTTCCTTCGCGCCCACCAAGGTGTTCGTCGATGCGTTCGCGCAATTCAGCATGGACGTGACGCTGGAACAGGCCCGCGGCCCGATGGGCGTGGGCAAGTGGGACCACATCCGCGCCCTGTGCGACGAGCCCGTCATCGCCCAGCAGTACCAGGCCCGGTTCGGCCGCCTGCCCACCGATGACGACGTGACCGCCATCTACGAACGTTTTCTGCCGATGCAGCTGGACAAGGTGGCGCAGTATTCGGCCGCCATCCCTGGCGCGGCCGAACTGCTGCGCGCGTTGCGCCAGCGCGGCCTGAAGATCGGCTCGTGCTCGGGCTACCCCGGCAGCGTGATGCGCCGGGTGGTCGAGCGCGCCGCCAGTGAAGGGCTGGAACCGGATTGCATCGTCGCCAGCGACGACGTGCCGCGCGCCCGTCCGGCGCCCGCCATGGCGCTCAAGAACGTGGTGGAGCTGGGGCTGTCCGACGTGGCCGGCTGCATCAAGGTCGACGACACCGCCCCCGGCATCGAAGAAGGCCGCCGCGCCGGCATGTGGACGGTCGGCCTGCTGCTGTCCGGCAACGCCGCCGGCCTGACGCTGGACGAATACCTGAGCCTGGACGAAGCCGGCCGCCAAGCGGCCCGCGAACGCGCCAGCCAGGAGCTGTCGCCCGCCGCGCCGCATTACCTGATCGATACCGTGGCCGACCTGCCCGGCGTGATCACCGACATCGAAGCCCGCCTGGCGGCGGGGCAACGTCCCTGAGGCTGCCGCCGGCATTTTTTCGAACCCGTTTTCCCTACTGCACCGCGGCGGGCATCCGCCGGCCGCGGCGACCTGATTCACCCTTTTTTCCGCTCACCCACGGAGTTTCCTCATGAATCGCTTCAAACTGCTTGCACTGGCCGCCGCCCTGACGGGCATGATGGGCGCTGCGTCCGCCGAGACCTCGCTGACCGTTTACACGGCCCTGGAAGCGGACCAGATCAAGGCCTACCAGGCCGCCTTCGAAAAAGCCAACCCCGACATCAAGATCCAGTGGGTGCGCGATTCCACCGGCATCATCACCGCCAAGCTGTTGGCCGAAAAGGGCAACCCCAAGGCGGACGTGATCTGGGGTCTGGCCGGCACCTCGCTGGGCCTGATGGACAAGGAAGGCATGCTGCAGCCCTACGCGCCCAAGGGCCTGGACCAGATCGCCGCCAACATGCGCGACGCCAAGGCCGAGCCCACCTGGGTCGGTATGGACGGCTTTGCCGCCGCCATCTGCTTTAACACCGTCGAGGCCGAAAAGCAGAAGCTGCCCAAGCCGACCTCGTGGCAAGACCTGACCAAGCCGGTCTACGCCGGCAAGATCGTCATGCCGAACCCGGCCTCGTCGGGCACCGGCTTTCTGGACGTAAGCGCATGGCTGCAGATCTTCGGCGAAGAGAAGGGCTGGGCGTACATGGACGCGCTGCACAAGAACATCGGTTCGTACACGCACTCGGGCTCCAAGCCTTGCAACATGGCCGCCGCCGGTGAGTTCCCGATCGGCGTGTCGTTCGACTACCGCGCTGCCAAGCTGAAGGCCGACGGCGCGCCGGTCGAAGCCGTGTTCCCGTCGGAAGGCCTGGGCTGGGAAGTCGAAGCCACCGCCATCGTCAAGGGCACCAAGAACCTGGAAGCGGCGCGCAAGCTGGCTGACTTCTCGGCCAGCCGCGAGGCCAACGAACTGTACAAGGCCAACTTCGCCGTGCTCGCGATCCCCTCGATCGCCACGTCGAACCCCAACCTGCCGGCGGACCTGACCAAGCGCATGATCAAAAACGACTTCGTCTGGGCGGCCACCAACCGCGAACGCATCATCGCCGAGTGGACCCGCCGCTACGACGGCAAGTCCGAGCCCAAGAAGAAGTAAGCGCCTTCCGGCCGCTACCCGGGAAGCGCCTGCGCCCGCGGGCGCTTCCCCCGCCAGTCCTCTCGCAGTGCTATTCAGATGAAAAAATTCGACGTAATCGTGGTCGGCGCGGGCATGCTCGGCATCGCGCACGCCTGGGCGGTCGCCAAGCGCGGCCTGTCGGTGGCCGTGATTGAACGCAGCCGGCAGGCGCATGGCGCCACCATCCGCAACTTCGGCCAGGTCATCGTGACGGGCCAGGCGCCGGGCATGATGCTGTCGCACGCCCAGCAGGCGCGCGAGCTCTGGCTGGACCTGGCGGGCAAGGCCGGCTTTCATGTCCGTGCCAACGGCGCGCTGGTGCTGGCGCGCAATGCCGACGAGGCCGACGTGCTGGACGAATTCGCCCAGACCCGCCTGCAGCAGGAAGGCTACCGCGCCGAATTGCTGTCGGGCCGCGACGTGGCCAAGCTGTACGACGGCCAGCTGGCGCACCACTGCGCCGGATTGCGCGGCCTGGACGACCTGCAGATCTATTCCCGCGAAGCCTTGCCGGCCATCACGCGTTACCTGGCTGAATCGCTCGGCGTGCAATTCATTACCGGCACGCTGGCGCGTGCCGTCGAACAGGGGCAGGTCGCCACTACCGCAGGCGACTTCGCCGGCTCGCACGTGTTCGTGTGTCCCGGCCACGATTACCTGACGCTGCTGCCTGAACACTTCGCGCCGCTGAACCTGGAAGTGACACGCCTGCAGATGCTGCGTGCGGCGTTCGAGACGCGTCCCATGGCGTTGGATCGCCCGCTGTTGACCGGCCTGTCCTGCGTGCACTATGGCGCCTTTTCCGACCTGCCGTCGGCGCGGGCGCTGCGAGACGTGATCCAGGCGCGCAGCCCGATGCTGCTGGAAAACGGCATCCATCTGCTCATCAGCCCCACGCCGTACGGCGAGCTGATCATCGGCGATTCGCATCGCTACGGCCCGGATGCGTTCCCGTTCAATGACGAGGCCGTGGACGACGCCATGCTGGATCTGGCGCAGCAGGCGCTGGGCGCGCGGCTGCGGGTGCGGGAACGCTGGCAGGGCGTGTACGGCACGCACGGTCCGGCGCCGTTCTCGGTGATGCCGGTGGATGCGGCCACCACGGTGGCGGTGATGCACTCTGGCGTCGGCATGACCGTGGGCCTGGCGATCGGCGAGCGTACCGTCGCGGGTGCCGTGGGGCGGTAAGGCGCATTGCGCCGCAGGCTACCCTGCGGCAAAAGAAAAGGCCTTGCGATCGCAAGGCCTTTTTCAATGAAGGGGGCGTTACACCCGTTCTTGCATGATGCGGCGGTACCACTCGTGGAAGTGCTGCATGCCGTCTTCCATCGGCGACTGGTAGGGGCCGGTCTCGTTCACGCCGCGCAGCATCAGGGCCTTGCGGCCGGCATCCATGCGTTCGGCGATCTCGTCGTCCTCGATGGCCGTCTCCATGTAGGCCGCGCGCTGCGCCTCGACGAATTCGCGCTCGAAGGCGGCGATTTCCTCGGGGTAGTAGAACTCGACCACGTTCACGGTTTCCTGCGGGCTCTTGGGGTAGAGCGTCGACAGCACCAGCACGTGGGGATAGAGCTCGATCATGTGGGTCGGGAAATACGTGACCCAGACCGCGCCGAAATCCGGTGCGTCGCCTTCGCGGAACGACAGCAGGCGGTCGTGCCATTGCTTGTAGACGTCCGAACCTGGCTGGGCCAGCGCGTTGTGCACGCCGACCTTCTGCAGGCTGTACCAGTCGTTGAACTCCCAGGTCAGGTCGTCGCAGGTGACGAAGCGGCCCAGGCCCGGATGGAACGGGCCGACGTGGTAGTCCTCGAGGTAGACCTCGATGAAGGTCTTCCAGTTGTAGTTGCACTGGTGCACTTCGACGTGGTCCAGCACGTAGTCGCCGAAGTCGAACTCGGGCCGCGAGAACAGCGGCGCCATGTCGGCGGCCGGGTCGCGCG
>NZ_JAELTJ010000168.1 GCF_016428805.1 Achromobacter sp. ASV32 | reverse complement strand
GGTAATGCCATTGATCAGGCCCTGTATGAGCATGGTCCCAAACTGCATGAAATTGCCTGGCAGCTCAAGGCCTAGCGCTCCCAGCGCACCCGTAATGGCCTGCTGCAACAGACTCAGCGGCGACCAGTTCATCAGCAGCGCCCCGATGCCTGCCAGGCCGGCGTTAAAGGCGAGTTCTACGGATTCCCAGATGTCGGAAAAGAACGTCGTGAGGCCGTTCCAGGCGGCGGACAGTATGGGGATGGGATTGAGCGCGGCCAGCAGCTCGCCCAGCCACGCGATGGCCGAATCAAACGCCGCCGTGACCTGCGCCCACAGGTCGGAGAAAAACGCCTTGATCGGCGTCCAGTATCGGTAGATCAGATACGCGGCGCCTGCGATGGCCGCCACCGCAAGGACGATGGGATTGCCGAGCAGCAACTTGCCCACCGACACGATGGCGCTACCCAGCAAGCCAAAGCCGCCCTTGGCCAAGTTGAACAGCACGCCAATCAAACTGCCGCCCTGGATGCCGAGCAGGGACAGCCCGTAGCGGACCACGATGAACGGCCCTAGCACAGCGGCCAGCGCCAGCGTGAGTGCGCCGAAGGCTGCGACCAGGCCAGCGATGACGGCGGCCGTGGCGGTGAGCGCGCGGGCAATCTGCGGGTTGGCCTTCATCCAATCGCCCACGGCACTCACGACGCCGGCCAGGCCCTTGGTGAGGCTGCGCAGCGTCTTATCGTGCAGTTCTTCCGTCTGGATGCCGACATCCTCCCAGGCGCTTTTCAGCTCGTCCAGGTCGCCTGTGAGGTTGTCGGCCATGGTGCCGGCCGTTTTGTCCGCTTCGCCCGCGGACTTCTTGAGCGTGGCCACGAACTTTTGCAGCTCGCCCGTGCCGGCTTGTTCCACCAGCACCTGCAGGCCGCTGAATGCTTCCTCGCCGGCGATGTGCTTGAAGATGCCTGAGCGCTGGGCGTTGCCCATCTTCGCTGTCTTCTTGTGCAGCTCGGCCAGGATGTCGGGAAGCTGCCGCAGGTTGCCCTTGGCGTCCTTCGTTTTGATGTTCAACTTGTTCAAGGCGTCTGCAGCCGCTTTCGGCGGCGCGGCCAGACGGCCGATGACCGCCCGCAATGCGGTGCCGCCCATGCTGCCCTGAATACCCGCGTCGCCCAGCTTGCCGGCCATGGCCGCCACGGTCTCGATATCCTGGCCGACGCCGGCCGCCACCGGCGCCACGTACTTCATGGTCTCGCCCAGCATGTACAGGCTGGTATTCGACCGCGTGAAAGCGCCGGTCAAAACGTCGCCCACGCGGTTCATCTGTTCGGCCGGTAGCTTGAAGCCTGTGAGGATGTTTGAACCAATGTCGGCGGTCTGAGCGAGATCGGTGTCACCGGCCTTGGCCAGGGACAGCATGCCCGGCATGGCGTCCTGAATGGCCTTGGGCGTAAAGCCCGCCATGGCCAAGAACCCTTGCGCGTCCGCCGCCTGCGTGGCCGAAAACATCGTCTTCGCGCCAAGGTCTCGCGCCTGCTTGCGCAGCGCCTGCATTTCGGCGCTGTCCTTCTCGATGCGGGCCAGCGCCTGAACCTTGCTCATCTTGGCGTCGAATTCGACACCAGGCCGGATAAAGCGCGACTCGGCGTATAGGGCCGCGCCGCCGGTCGCCAAGCCAGCGGCGCCGGCGCCGGCCATTGCGCCCACGGCCGCTTTGCCATTGCCGTACTTCTCTTTGGCTGCGGACAGCTTCTGGTGGTGTACGGCGGCGGCCTGCAGCTTGCGCGTCTGCCGGTCCAGTGCCTGCGACGTATTGTCGATCTTCTGGCGCAGGTTGCGTTCGTCCCGCGCCAGGTTCGATGTGGAAAGGCCCGTGCGCGTCAGATTGTCCCGCAGGCGTTGAAGCTCTACGGACTGCTGGCCGTGCCGCTCTTTCAATTGCTGGGCTGCTCGCACCGCCTGATTGAATTCCCGCGTCATCGCGCGGGTGGGATTGGTGGCGCCCTGCATCTGCTGAGCCAAGGTGGCTACGCGCTGCTGCGCCGTCGCCAGTTCGCTGCGGGTGGCCTGCAGGCCGCGTGTCAGCTCGCGGAATTGCCCCACCTCGCGCTGCGCTGCTGTCAGCTGCTTCAGCTTTCCGCGCAGGTCGGCCACGCCCTGGGCGGACGCGCCCGCTGTGCTCTTGATCTTGCGGAGCGGCCCCGAGAGCTTGTCCTGCAGGGCCGCGATGACGCGAAGCTGTAACGCCTTGTCCATCTGTTACGTCTCGGGTTGGTAGCGCACGCGCGCTCGCTCGCGCCAGTCGGCCAGCTCGGCCAATTCCATCGAATCCATCTCGGCCGGCGGCCAGTGAAAGACCATGGCGATGTCCGCCATGGCGTCCTCTATGCAGTTTGGATAGCCTGCCGTTCCGCCTTGCTCATAAAAAAACTGGCGACCGTGGCCCCCACGTTCAACAGGTCGGCGGGGTCCAAATCTCTGATCTCGGCCGGTGTCAGGATGGGTTCGCACACGCGCGGCAGTACAGTGGTCAGCGCCTGTACATCGACCTGAACGAGAGCCATGAGCGTAACGCCGCGCAGAGCGCCGGCCTTGGGCTTGCGGATCAGCAGGCGGGCGATGTCGCCGCTGGCGCGCTTGATCGGTTCATCCAGGTCAACCGATTTCAGGTCGAGGGTATCGATGATGCCGGCGCTGTCGCCTTGGGCTTGCTGGTCGGGGTTCGGGGTGTTCTTTCTGGTCATGATGGTTCCAGGAAATGGCGGTTACAGGCCGATGGCGGTTCGGATGGCTTGCATGGTGTCGATCTCGCCGACCATGTGAATCATGTTCACCAGGTCGATTTCAAAGACCGTCTGGCCATCGTGCGATTCCTTGTAGTAGACGCACTCGGTGACGATCTTGAATTCGGTGTCGTCGCCGACTTTCGACTCGCCGCGGTCAATCTCCGAGTGGCGTCCGCGGACGATGATTTCCACGGCGGTCACTTCGTTGGTGTCGTCGCGCTGATAAGCCTGCGCGAAGCGCAGTTGTACGCCGGCCACGTCCACGGCGCCGTACTGCTGCAGGACCTGCTTGACGTTGCCGCCGCAAGTCCATTCGACTTTCAGCGCGTCGTCATCCAGGCCGAAATCAGCCTTGATGGCGCCCGCGACGCCGCCGGCGCGAAACGCCTCCATCTTGCGGGTCAATTTGGGGAGGGTGACGGACGTGGCGACGCCGGCGTAACTGGTGCCGTCGTTGTAGACGTTCATGTTTTTGAGCTTGGTGGGCAGTCCCATGGAATTGGCTCCGAGTGTGCAGAAGGCCCAGCGCGGGCGTGCGCTGGGTGGGGTGGGTTACGCAGCGATCTGCTGGGCGAAGTCCAGCAGGTAGCGGTCGGTGATGCGCTGGCGGAAACCCAAGTCTTCAAGCGGCGGCACGGGCGTGTAGTCGTAGTCGAGCACCAACTTTCCGCTCTTGAGCGATTCCTTGGTGTTCGGCTCTTCGTCGTACCAGGCCTGCCCGTCGATGATCAGTCCCAGGGACTTGAGCTGGCGGAACTTGGCATTGATGCCTTCCAGGATGTCTTTGACCAGCGAGGGATGCAGAGGCGCATCCACGGCCCACATGTGCGCTTCGGCCATCGTGTCGGCCAGAATCTGCGCGGTGCGGGTGTAGTTCTCGAAAGGAAAGAGACTGGTAGGGCCGGCGCACGTGCGGCTACCCCAGAAGCGAAAGCCGGTGCGGTTCACCAGCGTGGTGATGTCTTTCTCGTTCAGGTAACCGGCATCGGTGGCGGGGTCTTGCAAGTCCCAGAAGACGTCCTTGCTGATGCCCGTGACCCCATTGACTGCCACGTTGGACAGCACCTTGTGCCAGCCGATGTCCTTGTCCAGCTTCGCGCGCAGGCCCAGCGCGGCTGCCGACGCGGTGATGATCCCTTCGGCATTCGCGCGCTTGTCCCATCCCAGGAACTCGGGCCAGATCAGCATGAGTTCGCGCTGTCCGAAGCCCTCGCGGAAGGCGGCGGCGTCTTCCTTGGTGTCGCAGCCTTTCATGCTGGCATAGCCGAAGCCGCGCAGCTTCTGCGCGGTCTCGGCCAGAGCCGCCGTGGTGGCGGCGTTTTCCAGGCCCGGGATGCCGATGATGCGGGGTTTCAGCTTGGGGCCGGAGTTCTGCGCAGCCAGAAGCGCTTTGAGGCCGGTGTAGCGGCCGTCGCTGCCGGCGCCGCCGATAACGTTGGATGTGGTTTCCGCCTCGGTGGCTCCCTGCGCGACGCGGACGATGACGGTAGCGGGGTTGGTCTGGGCGGCGATGGCATCCAGCGAGCGCGCCAGAGTGCCTTTGGTGCCGGCCTTGCCGGCGGCCGCCAGGATGTTGGTGGCCAGGATGGGAGTATTCAGCGGGAAGGTTTTCGGGTCTGCGTCTTCGGCCGTGGCCACCAGGCCGACAACGGCGGATGAAACGGTGCGGATGGGGCGCGTGCCGTCGTCGGCCTCGATTACGCGCACGCCGTGGTGATACTGGTCAAGTGCCATGGGTGGAAACCTCAGAGTGGTGAGCAACGACCGCAGGAGCGCTGCGGGGTATGTCGAGCAGTTTGAACGTCTACCCTCGCGCGCGCACGGAAATCAGCTTGTGTAGGTCTGAGACACAGGGCGTGGGATACTTCGGGCTTTTTCGCCTTGCATCACAGCTGACGCCGCATCAGGAAAGCCGTACCGACCCTTGCGCAAGCTTTGGATCGCTATCTGTTTGAAATCTCATCCACCAAGAAGGGGCATGCGGCGGAGCGCTCGATAGCGCGTATATGGACCGGCACCAGGTTGGCGCACCGGCTGGTAGATCGCATACGCGCAAGCGATCTTGCGGAGCTGCGCGACGATTGTCTAGCGAGACTGCGCAAGCGATCGCCGCATAGTGCGGTTTGTTATGCGTTGGCCACGCCATCGACGGGTTCGGTGGAGGACGCCTCGGGCTTGATGCTTGTGAGCCAGGACGGCAGCGGTCCCCAACCCGGATAGGCCAGGTCCGTGCCGTTCACATTCACGCTCGTTCCCACCGCATATACCTGTCTCGTTTCTACGTCCCACAGTGGGGTTTTTCGGTGATCTTCCACCATGACCCACTGCGAGCCCGCACGCCTAGCGACCATTCCCGCCCGTTTTTGGGGCGGCGCGTCGCCATGGGCGCCAAACGGGATATTGAAGCTCCCGGGGGAAAAGGGGAGTTCATTCGCCTGGGTCTCGAAAAGGAAAAGCCCATCAGCGTCGGTTTGATAGACAGTTTTCATGCTTGTCACTCCTACTGATTGAAAATTGCACTGCAAATGCGAGGGCCATGGGCAGCCGGCAGTCGGACGCCCTGCAACAGATCGCCGGAGCGCTGGGATTCCGGCGCCTCAATGATGGAAACAGCCTGGTCGGCAACAGCGGTGTCACCGGCGCGTTTGGCTTCGTTGCCGGAGCGCGCGGCCCATCGCCGCGCTTGGTATCGGCGACTGACGCCAGCCCGTTGGCCGACGACCAGTTGACGTTCTCGGCCGCAGCTGGCGGCGCGCGGACCGCGAGCGAAACGCGCCCACGCAACACCGCCTACCACCCGAGGATCCATGCCTGATCTATGCATGAATCCGGGGGGTGTAAGCGGTGTTGAGCGGGCGGCATTCCTTCCCGCCAGTGGGTGTGGTGCCGCGACCGACCACGTACCCGGAGCTACCTCCACCGCTGACAGACACGGACGATTGCCCGCTGAACGTGTCCCAGGTTCCGCCTGGCAACGTATGCGTGTGGCTGGGGAAGTCTCCGGCCTGGCGCGAGGCCAGCACCCTCGCATTAGCAGTGTCAGCGTCAGTTCCGGTGAAACGGCGAAACATATCCCTCAAGTCCGGCACGCGGAAGTGGGTCGCGTCCACGTTCACAAAGTAGTGTCCGCCGCGCCTTGTCTCCCAATCCGCCTGGGTCAAGACAAGCGCATTTTCCTGGGCGTAGCCCCAGAGGCCTGGATAATCTGCCTTGGGGACCGTGCCACCCGTGGCGTCCACCTCACTGGCGAGCGGCGTGATGGTGTGTCCGTCCAGCGGGCGTCCGCAAAGCGGCGAGCGATATCCGGTGTAGAAGGCGGTCTGGGTCCAGATCCAGACCTCCCCGCATTCGGCGACGATGATAGGGCCGACGTTTTCCCGTGGCAGGGCGGTAACGGAGAAGATGAGCGGGTAGCGACCGTCCGGCGGAAGGGTTCCCAATGCGGCCGCGCGGAGCTTTCCGTCCTGCGTGCCAACCAGTAGATGCCCTTCGGCAACGGCGGCCAGGCCTGTACCACCGCGGGACACCGTAAGCGTGCCTTTGCCAACTTTATCCATGTCCAAGTTGCCAAGCACCAGATCAACGTCGGCCTGTCCGTCAAAGGGCTTGGGCGCCGCAGTGCCTGCGCCAGATATCGAAAGGTGGCGCGCAACCGCCAGCTTCTTGGCGGCTGCCGCCGTTTCATCCTTTCCCAAGCGCTTGGCGGCCTCCTCATCGACGTAGCCGCGCGTGGCCAGCACAACGGCAGGATCAATCTTGAGCGTGAAATTGCTGGTGCTGGAAACCTGCAGCACCATGCGCACCACCTGGGTGCGCGCTGACCCCTCGGCCATCTGCGGCTTGTACGTGGGCGGGCAATTGGAGACCGCAATTAGATCGCCGTCCGCGTCGCGCAAGCCTAGCTCGCGCGCCCACCAGCCGCCGAATTGCTCCGGGATGACCTGTTCCACTACCAGCCACGCGGGATTGTTCGGGTCAACGAATATCCGGTTGATGGGCGCGCGATGCTTGGAGCCGATCAGCGATGTTTGCTCGCGGTTCGGCACGGGCAGGACGCCGCCGCCGTCGCCGACTTCCATCTCGGCGATTCTCACGGGGACGCCCAGCGCTTTGGCGTTGGCTTCCTTGGCCTCGCCAACCTTGGTCAAGATTCCGAAATAGGTAGTCATGGGTATACCGTCAGGGTGTCGATAATGTGCGTGGCCAGGGCGGCGGGAATGGCGGCCGCGACTTCCACGGGTTGAGGTTGATAGGGGTATACGGTCATCTCGTCGCCGTCATAGGACGCGACGCAGTGATTCAGGGGCGCCCGCACCTCCACCGCGATGGCCAGGCCAGTCAGGTGCTGGCTCAGGCGCTTGGTGCTGTCGATGAGGCGGCCCAGCTCGTAATACATCGCTTCGGAAATGCCTCCATCAAGCACGCCGATAGTGAGCCGGAACGTTCCGCGCTGACCCTCTGGCGCCATCTGGTGCCATTCGGTTACCTCCAGCAGATAGCCCAGCGGCTCCACCACGCGCCGCAGCGCGCCGATGGTGCCTTTTAACTGGTGAATCTTGAAAGAATTGGCGATCGCCTTACGCTTGGCCGTTTCTGACCAGGCATCGTCCCAGCGGTCCACCGATCTTTCCCACGCCAGCCAGGGCAGCAGCGGGGCGGGCGTGGTGCTCGCGCGGCGCAGCTTGCGCAGGGGCAAGGGGATTTCCTCGATGTCGGCACCGACCTGGGCAAGCTTGCGCTCAACCGGGGTGGATGAGGGCGGCAGCAGAGTGGGCTTCTTCGCCATTTCAATCGCCCGGCGCAATGGTGACTTCCACCGCCACGCATGTGGCGGCCTGGTTGGGGTCAAGAGCCAGGTTGTCCGCAGGCTCGATCAAGTCGAGATGCGCGACGCCTTCGACATGCAGCGCGGCATTGATCGCGGATCGCCAGACCGATACGCCGGCGCGGCGGGGTCGGTTGACGTAGGCGCGACACGCGCGCGTGGCGGCCTCCAGCGCGACCGACCGGCCCGGGCCTTCGCCTTTCATGTGGAGAACCGCCCGCACGCTGTAGGTGATGATGCTGCTGGATTGAACGGTCAAGCGGTCGCCCATGGGGCGGGTGTCCTCGTCGTTGAGCTTCGCACGCACCTTGTCCAGCAGCCCGGCCGGCGCGGTGCCGTCGCCATCGCGGGCGAGTACGCAGATGCGCACATCGCAAGGCTCGGGGCTGGTGGCGGTCGCGTCTGCGACCTGCCCGTCAGCGGTCAACGCGTGGAAGACGTAGCCATCGCGCGGGCCTGCGGTTGACAGGCCTTCCCATGCCAGCTGCGCGCGCTCGCGCAGTTCTTCGTCGCTTTCATAGACGGCTTCCACCGGCGGCACGGCGGCGGGGTCGGCCGGCCGGATGACAAGGCGGTTTACGCCGTACTCGGCTGCAATGTGCTCCAGGTCGGTGCCACGCGCGAATGCCAGCAGGACGGACCGCGCCGCGTCGTTGATACGTTGGCGCAAGATGACTTCGCGTTCGGCGTTTTCCTGCAGGGTGATGACCAGCGGCTCCGATTCCAGCGCCAGCGCCTTGGCCACGGCGTCACGGTCTTCTTGCGCGAAAAGGGCGAGATACCGCGCCTTGCGCGTCTCCAGGATTCGTTCGTAGTCCAGCGTTTCCACCACGTCCGGCGCGGGCAGCTGGGAAAGATCGATGATGTTCGGGCTTGCCATATCAGGCGCTCAACGTGGTGGAGAGGGACACACTTTCGGTGCGGTCGCCGGTGTCGGCTTCGCCGATGATGTTCAGCACGACGGCGCCCGGCCGGCTTGCGTTGACGTTCGCCGACAGGCTACGCACGCGAAGCCGCGGTTCCCACAGCATCAGCGCTGTGGCCGCCGCTGCGTAGAGCTGCAGGACGGCGGCTCCATTTGTTGGGGTGTCGATCAGGTCGGCGGCCAGAGCACCGAATGGGCGACGGCGAATGCGCGTCCCTATCGACGTCGTGAGTATCTTGGTCACGGACTGATTCAGGTGTTCGCGGCCGCTGATCCGCAGGCCCGTATTGGCGTCCATCCCGATGTAGCTCATGCGCCTGCCCCCGGCCCTTGGGTGCGCGCGCCGCCCTGCAACACGCCGCCATGAGTGTGAGTGTGCAGCACAACCCCGTGTGACGATAGCTCGCCGTCTGTGTGGCGCAGGTCGCCGGTGATGACTGTGTTGTTGCCCTTGCCGTTCTTGCCGCTCATGCCGGCCTGATAGGTGAACAGACCCGTCACGGTCACATTGCCGTCAAGGGTGATTTCCGGGCATTTGAGGGTGGCCGACTCGCTGGCGGTGACCGTTGCCGTCTTGATGCCTTCGGCCGTGAGCTGGCCGGCCTCGTGGTCGTACACGATGCGGGCGCCGTCCGGGTAGCGCGTGACGTGTTCGGCGGCGCTGGCGGACGGGGCGGCTATCGCATCTGAGTTCAAACCCATCAGCACCACGCCGGCGGCGGGGTCGCCGTCAGGACACAGCAAAACGACCTGTTCGCCGATGGTGGGCGGGTTCCATGTCGTTGTCGTGCCGGCGCGCAGCTCCAACCACGGCAGCCAATTGCTTTGAAGGTCGCCCGAGGCGACGCGAACGCGCGCCGGCTGGCTGGCCAGATCGACGGCGAAAACCGTACCGATGCGGATCAGGTTCGAGATGAGGCGGAAGAGTTCGGCGATTTCATGCATAGCGGCCATGTTGCCGGGCCGCCTTCGCGCGCGCACGGGGCGCGCCTTGTGCATGCGCGAGTTACAGGCGTTGGCCGGCCAGGTGGCGGGCCAGGGCGTCGAGCACCATGTCGCGCGAGCGCTCCGTAAAGCCCAGCAGTTTGCGGCGGGCGTAGCGCACGGGCTTTTGGCCCCGCGCGGGGCGGTCGATGCGGCCTTCCTGGTGGACACGGGCCAGGCGCGCCACCCCGCCGCTGTATCCGACGACTGCATCGGTATCGGTCGCTTCTACGCGGAGGTAACGCGCCGTGCGCAGGCGCGCGAACATCTTGCGACGGATAGCCCCGCGCTTGCCGCGTAGGTTCTTGGCACGCCTGGGAGCATACGGCGTGCCGTCTGGGTTCTGCTGTGCGGCGATTCGCTGCCCTTCGGTGCGCCGCAGCTCCACCGCGATCGCGCGGTTTACCCGACGCCGCTCGGCCGGCCGCAATTGCGCCATCAGGCCGGCGGCCCAGGCCTGCACGTCCGATAGATCGTCAGCCATGGGTCTGCCGCCAGTCAGGCACGGTCACGGTGTCAGGCTCTACGCCCGGGATGGTGATAGTGACATCGGGGGCCGCTTCGGGCAGTTCCGGGTCTACCGGCTCGTCCACATGCTCGGCCACCATCGAGCCGTCAGGTAACTGCCGCACGACAACGCGCTCGGTCAGCGGCAGCTTGATTTCGACATCGGCCGCGTTGTGATTCAGCAGCTCAACATCAAACTGGATGGCGTTGGCTCGGCGCTCCGGGTTGGCCATCAGCTCAGGCTGCTTGATGCGAAGCCAGGCCAGCAGCGGGAGCATCAGGGCGTCGGCCGGGCCGGCGTAGTCGGTCACCACGATGGTGATGGTGTAGCGGTATTCGTGCGAAAGATTCAGCGAAGCCGTGCAATGGATGCTGCCATCGTCCACGAAGATGTGCAGCCGGTCGGGGTTCTCGGCAAGGAAGCGGTTGCACCTGGTCAGATACTCGCGCAGCTCATTGGCCTTTCGCATGGCTCGCCTCGTCCTGGCACTTGATGATGATGTCCACCTTGGCGGCGCAGATGGCCCAGGCGGCTTCGATGCGGTCGATCAGCAGGTTTAGATCGCCCTCAGTTCGCGGGGCCGCCGCCGGCAGGCTGCACGGGGTCGCGGGCGCGCAGGTATTCAGCGTAAGCCGCGGACCCTGTGAGGGCGGGGCGTTGGCGCAGCCCTGCAACAGCATCAGGCAGCAGAGCATCAGCCCAGCGGCGAATTTCCGGATTTTCATCTTTGAGCCTTTCGAGGTCGAACGTGCGCTGGTCCAGCGCGTTGCGGAAGTCGTCTTGTGTGCGCTCCAGTTGGGCCAGGTCCAGGCGCTGGGTGGTCATGCGGTTGCCCATGTCCAGCATCTCGGCGGTATGGCGCTCGATGACCTGCCCGTAGGTCGTTATGGTGGCTTCCTGGCGCGCGATATCGCCGCGCTGGGACCAGACCATCAGCGCCAGGGCGGCGATAGCGAGATAGGGCGCGGTCGCCTGCAGGAACGCTTTCATGCGGCCTTCTCCTGCTCGTCGCCGGCCAGCCGCGCGTAGGCGCGCTCCAGCTTCACGTCATAGAGGTTTTCCGCGTAGGCCGGGCCGTTGTAGCGGCGGGCAAACTGCGCCCACTTCCGGCCCCTCAGGGCGCGGTGCAGCTCGGGATCGGCCAGGATGAATGCGGTGA
>NZ_JAELTJ010000167.1 GCF_016428805.1 Achromobacter sp. ASV32 | reverse complement strand
GCGGCTACACCATCCTCATGATCGAGCACGATATGCGCTTCGTCATGGGCCTGTGCGAGCGCATCGCGGTGCTGAACTTCGGCAAGATCATCGCTTGCGGCGGACCCGAAGAGATCCGCAACAACGAGCAGGTCATCGAGGCCTACCTGGGCCGCGAAGACGAAGACGACACCGAACACGCGGAGGCCGCAAAATGAGCAGCGCAATGCTGGAAGTCCGCGGGCTCGAGGTCAACTACGGCCACATCGAAGCTGTCCGCGGCATCGACCTGGATCTGCAGGCCAAGGAAATCACCGCCCTGGTCGGCGCCAATGGCGCCGGCAAGTCGACCACGCTGCTGGCGCTGTCGGGCCTGTTGCCCAAGGCCCGCGGCAAGATCCTGTTCGAAGGCGAAGACATCACCAACCTGGCGCCGCACCAGCTGGTTGCGCGCGGCATCGTGCAGGTGCCCGAAGGCCGGGCCATCCTCACCACCATGACCGTGCTGGAGAACCTTGAGCTGGGCGCTTACCGCCGCGGCTTGAAGAACGTCGGCAACGATCTGGAATACGTGTTCAACCTGTTCCCGCGCCTGAAAGAACGGATTACCGGCATCGCCGGCAACCTGTCGGGCGGCGAACAGCAGATGCTGGCGATCGGCCGGGCCCTGATGGCCAAGCCGCGCCTGCTGCTGCTGGACGAGCCGTCCATGGGCCTGGCGCCCATCGTGGTGCAGGAAATCTTCCGTTCGCTGCGCGCCATCAACGCCGACGGCCTGACCCTGTTCCTGGTGGAGCAGAACGTGCGCCAGGCGCTGAAGATCGCCCAGCACGGTTACGTGCTGGAAAACGGCGCCATGGCGCTGGCCGGCACCGGCCGCGGCCTGCTGGGCCACCCGCGGGTGCTGGAAGCCTACCTGGGCGCCTGATCGGCCGCTCCGGGAAAGGGGGCATGAAACGGGGCCGGCAGGGCTACGTTCATGTCCCTTTTTATTTATGCAACAGCCGTTCCCCGGGGCGAGGCCGCCGTCCATGCGGGATTGCCAGCCCGCTTGCCCACTTTTTGAGCATCCGTGGTAGAATTTCAGGCTTTCCCTCATTTTGACCATTGCACGGGCGGGTAATAACGCTTAGGCGGGACGTCGATAGAGGCTGCATCACAGGCAAACGCGCCGGTAAACCCCGGCGGATTCATCTCTGTTTTTTTGCAGCCTAGTTGGGGAAAAAAGCCTGGCCGGATAGTCCAGCCAGACATTTTTTTACTTAGGAACCATCATGAAGACCTTTGTGGCCAAGCCGCATGAAGTCCAACGTGACTGGTTTGTGATCGACGCCAAGGGCAAAGTCCTCGGTCGTGTGGCCAGCGAAGTCGCACGTCGTCTGCGTGGCAAGCACAAACCTGAATTCACGCCGCACGTTGATACCGGCGATTACATCGTCATCATCAACGCTTCCGATATCGTCGTTACCGGTACCAAGGCGAAGGACAAGAAGTACTTCCGCCACACCACGTACCCGGGCGGTATCCGCGAAACGAACTTCGAGAAAATGCAAGAGCGTTTTCCCGGTCGCGCCATTCAGAAGGCCGTCAAGGGCATGCTGCCCAAGGGTCCTCTGGGCTACGCCATGATCAAGAAGCTGAAGGTCTATGCCGGTGCCGAGCACCCGCACACCGCCCAGCAGCCCAAGACGCTGGATATCTAAGGAAACGCCATGATCGGTAACTGGAATTACGGAACCGGCCGTCGCAAAACTTCGGTGGCTCGCGTTTTCATCAAGAAGGGCACCGGCAAGATCGTCGTCAACGGCAAGCCCGTCGACGAGTTCTTCGCTCGTGAAACCGGCCGCATGGTCGTGCGCCAGCCGCTGGAACTGACCGGCCACCTGGAATCGTTTGACATCAAAGTCAACGTGCACGGCGGCGGTGAAACCGGCCAGGCCGGCGCAGTCCGTCACGGCATCACGCGTGCCCTGATCGACTACGACGCGACCCTGAAGCCCGCACTGTCGCAAGCTGGTTTTGTGACCCGCGATGCCCGCGAAGTCGAACGCAAGAAGGTCGGCTTCCGCAAGGCGCGCCGTCGCAAGCAGTTCAGCAAGCGTTAATCGCTGCGAAAAAAGCCCGCTTCCGAGCGGGCTTTTTTTTACGACGTTTTCCAGCGCTATACAATCTAGCCTCGACCCAGGAAGAGCACCTATCATGGCCCAAGCATCGAACACCCGTATCAAGGTTGGTATCGTCGGCGGCACCGGTTATACCGGCGTCGAGCTGCTGCGCTTGCTGTCGCAGCATCCCAATGTGGAATTGACCGCCATCACTTCCCGCAAGGAAGACGGACTGCCCGTGGCGGACATGTACCCGAACCTGCGCGGTCGCGTGAAGATCGCCTTTTCCGCACCGGAAAAAGCCAACCTGACCGATTGCGACGTGGTGTTCTTTGCCACCCCCCATGGCGTGGCCATGGCCCAGGCCCAGGAACTGATCGCTGCCGGGACCCGTGTCATCGACCTGGCCGCGGATTTCCGCCTGCAGGACATCCCCACGTTCGAGCGCTGGTACAAGATTCCCCACACCTGCCCGGACATCCTGGCTGAATCCCAGTACGGCCTGGTCGAACTGAACCGCGAAGCCATCTCCAAGGCCCGCGTCATCGGCAATCCCGGCTGCTACCCCACCACCGTGCTGCTGGGCCTGGCTCCGCTGCTCGAAGGCGGCAAGCAACTGGTCGACGCGCAGACCCTGATCGCCGACTGCAAGTCGGGTGTGTCCGGCGCCGGTCGCAAAGCCGAAGTCAGCTCGCTGTTCTCGGAAGCTTCCGATAACTTCAAGGCCTATGGCGTGGCGGGTCACCGCCATCATCCGGAAATCGTCGCCCAGCTCGAAAAGATCGCGGGCGGCAAGGTCGGCCTGACCTTCGTGCCGCACCTGGTGCCGATGATCCGCGGCATGTTCTCCACCATCTACGCCCGCATCCTGCCCGAGGCGCGCGACACCGACTTCCAGGCGCTGTTCGAAGCGCGTTATGCCGACGAGGCCTTCGTCGACGTCATGCCTGCCGGCAGCCTGCCCGAAACGCGCTCGGTGCGTGCCTCGAACAACCTGCGCATCGCGCTGTCGCGTCCGGGCGGCGGCGATCAGCTCATCATCATGGTCGTGCAGGACAACCTGGTGAAGGGCGCGGCGGGCCAGGCGGTGCAGAACATGAACCTGATGTTCGGCGTTGCTGAAACCGTGGGCCTGGATCAGGTCGCGATCCTGCCCTGAGGCCCTGCCGGGCTGGCGGTTCGCCGCCGGCCCGCTTCCCATGTCCAACGATTCGTCCGCAACACCTCGACTTGCTCGCGCGGGCTCCGGCCTGCGCGTCGCCGCCGGCATGGTGGCCGGAGTACTGCTGGGTGTAGCGGCGGGTTATTTCTACGCTCGCGGCATCTACCAGCCCAAGGATGCGGTCGTGCTCAGCACCGCACAGGTCGAGGCGCGCGATGACGCCGTGCGCCAGCAGGCGGCCGAGCTGCGCTATCTGCGCGGCCAGCTCGACACGGCCGATGGCGAGCTGGTCATCGAGCGCTCCGCGCGCCAGGAGCTCGAAACCCAGCTGCACGCCGCCCAGGCCGAAATCGGCCGGGTCCGCGACCAACTGGCGTTTTTCGAACAATTGCTGCCACCCGGTCCCGAGGGCTCGGTGGATATTCGCGGCGCGGAAATCACGCGCGACGGCGCCGGCCTGCGCTATAAGGTGCTGTTGATGCGCAGCGGCCGCAACGGCGCGGCCGCGTTCGCCGGTACGCTGCGGTTCCAGGCCACGGGTACGCTCAAGGGCGAAACCGTCACCGTTGACCTGGCGCCGCTGCAGGTCAAGGCCGAATCGGGACCCGTGCCCGCCACGGGTGACACCACCACTGCGGCCTCGTTGGCGCTGCAATTTGACCAGTATCAGCGCAGCCAGGGCGTCCTGGCTGTGCCCGAGGGATTTGTCCCCGAAAGCGTGACCATCAGCGTTCTCGAGGGCGACACCGTCCGCGCCTCCCGCAGCGTCAAGCTCGAACTTTGAGTCTGGGCAGGGCCTGCGCTATAGTGCCTATATACGAGCGGCGACGCCGCTCACCGGAATACGGCCGTACCGGCCAGGAGTGAATCATGAATGCAGTGACCGAAACCGTCGACCTGCAGGCTGCGCCGCCTGCTCCCTTGGTCTTCACCGACTCGGCAGCCGCCAAGGTCAAGGACCTGCTGGCCGAAGAAGGCAACCCCGAGCTGAAGCTGCGCGTGTTCGTGCAGGGCGGGGGCTGTTCGGGTTTCCAGTACGGCTTCACGTTTGACGAAGTCGTCAACGAAGACGACACCGTGCTCGACAAGGCCGGCGTGCAGTTGCTGGTCGATCCGATGAGCTTCCAATACCTGGTCGGCGCTGAAATCGACTACAAGGAAGACCTGGAAGGCGCGCAGTTCGTCATCCGCAATCCCAACGCCAGCACCACCTGCGGCTGCGGTTCGTCGTTCTCCGTGTAAACCGAACGATCACGTCGGGCCCGCCTCGCGGGCAGCAGCCATGCCGGGCGCTTGCGTCCGAGCGACAAAAAAAGCCCTTCGGCATGCCGAAGGGCTTTTTGCTTGGGACGCCCGTCCCGCGGGCAGGTTCCCGCCGCGGGTTCAGATCCTGGGTGCTGGCTGACCTCTTGAGGTGGGGGGGCGTGTCCGTGCTCAGGCGGGGTACAGCGCGCCCAGGATGCGCGGACCGCGGGCGCCGGTGACCGCGGGGACGCCCGCCGGTGTGCCGGTCAGGAAGGCCTGTGCCAGCCACGCAAAGGCCAGCGCTTCGACCTGCTGCGCGGGCACGCCCAGTGCGTCGGTAGCCTGCACCGGGCGTTGCAGGCAGTACGCCAGCTCACGCATCAGACCCGTGTTGTACGCACCGCCGCCGCACACGTAGACCTCGCGGGTATCGGCCGCGGCTGCGTCGATGGCGTTGGCGATCGTACGGGCCGTCAGGCGTTGCAGCGTCGCCTGCACGTCCTGCGGGGCGGGGGCAGGGCCGTCATAGGCCGCCAGCCTGTCATCCAGCCAGCGCATATTGAAGAGGTCCCGGCCGGTCGACTTGGGCGGCGGCAGCGCAAACCAGGGTTCGCTGGCGATCAGTTGTTCAAGCAGCGGCGCCAGCACCTGTCCGCTGGCGGCCCAGCGGCCGTCCTTGTCGTAGGCCTGGCCCAGGTGGCGCTGGCACCAGGCATCGAGGAACACGTTGGCAGGACCCGTATCGAAGCCGCGAGGCGGCTGGCCGGGCGTCAGCAGGGTCACGTTGGCGATGCCGCCCAGATTCAGCACCGCGCGGCCCTGCGGGGCGCCGAAGATGGCGGCATGGAATGGCGGCACCAGCGGGGCGCCCTGGCCGCCGGCGGCCACGTCGCGGCTGCGAAAGTCCGCGATTACGTTGATGCCGGTCAGTTCGGCCAGGAGGGCGGGCGCGTTCAGCTGCAGCGTATAGCCGCTGTCGGGCCGGTGGCGCACGGTCTGTCCATGGGCGCCGAGGGCAGCGATATCCTGCGCCTGCAAGCCGGATTGGGCGAGCAGGTCGGCCACGGCCCGGGCGTAGAGGCGGGCCAGTTCGTTGGCGGCCAGCGCGGCGCGAGCCAGTTCGTCATCGCCAGGCACGTTCAGCGCCAACAGGTCGGCGCGCAGGGCGGCAGGCATTGGCAGGCTGACGCTGGCGAGCACCTGTGGCGGTTGACCATCAGGCAAGCGGACGAGCACGCCATCGACGCCATCGACGCTGGTGCCGGACATCAGGCCGATGAAAGGGAAATCCCCGGGCTCCGCCTTGGGACGGCCCTGCGCCGGGAGTGGGCCCCCACGCTGCGCCCGCTGTTGCGGGCTTGCTGCCCCCCAAGGGGGCTGCTCCGCCTTGGGGCGGCCCTGCGCCGGAGCGGGCTTTCCCGAGGCGAGCGGGGTGGGTCGAGATGCGGTCATGAATAGGTCCGCCTAAGAAAAAAAAGCGGCCCGGCATCGAGATGCGGGCCGCCTTGCGGGTGCGTCATGCGGACAGGGCTGCTTAGCGGCTGGCCACGTTGGTCAGCGCGTCGGGCAGCGTCTGCTGGAACTCGGTCAGCAGTTGGATCTGCTGCTTGTACGGTGCCACGGCCTGGTTGAAGGCGCGGACTTCGGCGGGCTCCAGGGTGCGGGCGACGGGCAGGTCGACCGACAGCGGATCGATGGGCTGGTTGTCGACGCGGAACTCGTAGTGCAGGTGCGGGCCGGTGGCCCAGCCGGTGGCGCCAACGTAGCCGATCAGTTGGCCTTGGGAGATTTTGGCGCCCTTGGTGATGCCTTCGGCGATGCGGCTTTGGTGCGCGTACAGCGTGGAGTACTTGCCGTAGTGCTTGACGATGACCACGTTGCCGTAGCCGTTCTGCCAACCCGAGAATTCCACCGTGCCGTCGGCCGTGGAGTGGATCGGCGTGCCCGAAGGCGCGGCGTAGTCCACGCCCTTGTGTCCCGTCCAGGTCTTGTGGATGGGATGCATGCGCATGCCGAAGGTGGAGCTGATGCGGCTGAATTTCAGGGCGGTGCGCAGGAACGCGCCGCGCAGGCTGGTGCCGTCGAAGTCGTAGTACGAGCCGGTCTTGTTGTCGGCGCTGAACCAGACGGCGGTGTGGGTCTTGCCGCCATTGATGAATTCCAGGGCCAGCACGCGGCCGGCGCCGGCGTAGCGGCCGTCGTGCGAACGCACTTCGTAGACCACGCGGAATTGGTCGCCCTGGCGCAGGTCGCGCAGGAAGTCGATCTTGGCGCTGAGGATGTCGGCCATCTGCATGGTGACCGAATCCGGGATGCCGGCGGCATCGGTGGCGCCGAACAGCGACGAACGGATCGTGCCCACGGCGACGCGGGTCTGGCGCTCGGTGCTTTCGGTGACTTCCTCGGCCTTGTAGCCGTCGCCGGTGCGCGCCACGTGCAGCATGCGGGTGACGACCTGGCCGTCAGCCTCGTTGCCGGGGGTGTGGATGTAGCGCAGCCAGATCAGATTGCCTTGCGCGTCGGTCGCGGCCTGCACGGAGCGGCCCGGGTACAGCTTGTAGATGCTGCGGGCGCTGGCGTCGTGGGTCAGGAAGGTTTGCAGATCCGGCGAATCCAGTTCCAGTCGCTGCAGCACGGCCGCCAGCGTGTCGCCCGCGCGGATGCGGGTTTCGCTGATGTAGGGCGCGGCGCTGGGCGTGCTGACTTCGACCTGTTCGGCGGTCAGCGGCAGGACGCTCTGGATGACGCGGGAGGGGGGGAGTTCGCTGCGGTCGGGGTGCTGCACCATGCCCAGGGCGGCGGCGCCGGCAAACAAACCGATGGCGGTGACGAGGAGAGTGCGGCGGAAAAGTCCCGCGCGATGGGGCTTGGGTTCGACCGGCGCAAACACGGCAGCAACTTTGCGCTTGATGCTGCTCGCCAGGTCGTGGAGGCCACGATTCATCGTGAAGATACCCTCTCAGGTGGCATGAGCTCGCAGGGTGCGTGACACGAACGGCCCCCGCGCGCCACGTATTTCAGGGGCAGGGGCTGGCGCGGGGCGCAACTTGTGAACAAACGGGTGGTAGACCGAAGCGCAACTGCGTATATATGACAGTTGCGTATGATTAGGGCGGTATCCTAGCTGATTCGGCTAGAATTTTCGATAGTTTTCGTCACTTTTTACACCTTTTTATCGGCTAAAGCCGTCGCGGCCCCCCAGAAAATGTCTCCCTCCGAAGCCCCCATTACCCCCGAAGTCGAAGCCGATCTGCGTATTGCAAAACGCGGATGCGATGAGCTGTTGGTCGAATCGGAATTCGCCCGCAAGCTGGCCCGCAGCCGCGCCACCGGCGTGCCGCTGCGCATCAAGCTGGGGTTGGACCCGACCGCGCCGGACATCCACCTGGGCCACACGGTGGTGCTCAACAAGATGCGCCAGTTGCAGGATCTGGGTCACGAGGTCATCTTCCTGATCGGCGATTTCACCTCGACCATCGGCGATCCCAGCGGCCGCAACAGCACCCGCCCGCCCTTGACCCGCGAGCAGATCGAGGCCAACGCCAAGACCTACTATGCACAGGCCAGCCTGGTGCTGGACCCGGCCCGCACCGAGATCCGTTACAACTCCGAATGGTGCGACCCGCTGGGCGCGCGCGGCATGATCCAGCTGGCCTCGCGCTACACGGTGGCCCGCATGATGGAGCGCGAGGATTTCACCAAGCGCTTCAAGGGCGGCATCCCGATCTCGGTCCATGAATTCCTGTATCCGCTGATGCAGGGCTATGACTCGGTGGCGCTGAAGTCCGATCTGGAGCTGGGGGGCACCGATCAGAAGTTCAACTTGCTGGTCGGCCGCGAGCTGCAGAAGGAATACGGCCAGGAGCCGCAGTGCATCCTGACGATGCCGCTGCTGGTGGGCACCGACGGCGTAGAGAAGATGTCCAAGTCCAAGGGCAACTACATCGGCATTTCGGAGTCGCCCGATTCGATGTTCGGCAAGCTGATGTCGATCAACGATACGTTGATGTGGCGCTATTTCGAACTACTGTCGTTCCGCTCGCTGGAGGAGATCGCCGCGCTCAAGCAATCGATCGACGACGGCCGCAATCCGCGCGACGCCAAGGTCATGCTGGCCCAGGAAATCATCACGCGCTTTCATTCGGCCAAGGCGGCCGACGACGCGCTGGCCGCGTTCGAGGCGCGTTTCCGCGACGGCGCGATTCCCGAAGACATGCCCGAAGTCAGCATGGGCGGGGCGCCGGTGGGCATCCTGAAGCTGTTGCGCGAGGCTGGGCTGGTCGTGTCCGGCTCGGAAGCGCAGCGCAATGTCGAGCAGGGCGGGGTGCGCGTCAATGGCGACCGGGTGGAAGACAAGTCGCTGCAACTGGCCGCGGGCACCTACGTCGTTCAGGTGGGCAAGCGCAAGTTCGCACGTGTAACGGTGAACCCGTAATCGCGTAGGGTTGTGAACCCGCGATCTCGCAGTTTTTGATACGCTGGAGGCACGGTCAGGGGCAGGGACGCCTTTGCGGCACTTCAAGGAGCACGACATGAAACTTTCGAGTTTGTCTTTTTCCGATCACGAGTCGATTCCGGAGCGCTACGCCTTCGGCAAGATCGATGCGCAATCGCACGTCGCGCTGGCAGACAACTACAACCCGCAGTTTTCCTGGGACGACGTGCCCGCGGGGACCCAGTCGTTTGCCCTGATCTGCCACGATCCGGACGTGCCGTCCAAGCCCGACGACGTCAATCAGGAAGGCCGCGAGGTTCCCGCGGACCTGCCGCGCGTGGATTTCTTCCACTGGGTGCTGGTGGACCTGGCCGCCGGCATGCGCGACATCGAAGAGGGGGCCTTTTCCAACGGCATCACGCCGCGTGGCAAGGGCGGTCCGCTGGCGCCGCTGGATGCCCGCCAGGGCATCAACTCGTATTCGTCCTGGTTCGCCAACGACCACGACATGAGCGGCGACTACTTCGGCTACGACGGCCCGTGCCCGCCCTGGAACGACGCGTTGGTGCACCGCTACGTGTTCACGCTGTACGCGCTGGATGTTCCGACGCTGAACCTGCAGGGCGCCTTCACGGGTGAAGATGCCCTGCGCGCCATCCAGAAGCACGTGCTGGACCAGGCGTCGGTCACGGGTACCTACACCCTCAATCCGAAGCTGGCGCCCAAGCAGATCGGGGCGACCTCGGCCTCCTGATGCCATCGGGCGGTAAAAAAGGGGCCGCATTCAATGCGGCCCTTTTTATTGACACGCATGGCGCACGGTCCATCAGCCGGCCGCGCGCTTCAGGCGCAGCAGCGCCACCCCGAACGCGACAAACACCGAACCCACTGCGCGGTTGATCCACCGCACCGCGCGCGGCTGCTGGAACAGGCGGCGAGCGCGCCGCGCCAACAGGCCATAGGCCAGCAGCGAGGGCAGCGACATGGCCATGAAGATGCCGGTGAGGATGAAGAACTGCGGCAGGAGCGGTTCGGCGGCGTTCAGAAACTGCGGGAACAACGCCGTGAAGAACAGGATGGGCTTGGGGTTCAGGCCGGCCACGAAGGTCGCTTCGAGGTACAAGGCCCAGGCGCCGCGCGGCGGCCGCTCTTGCGGGCCTGGCGGCGGCGCGGCCACGCTGCTGCGGCCCAGCAGATGGCGCAGGCCCAGGTAGATCAGGTAGGCGGCGCCGGCGATCTTGAGCGCCGCGAACAGCAACGCGGACGATTGCAGCACCACGCCCAGGCCCAGCATGGCGGCGCCCGACAGGAGGAACAGGCCGGTGACGTTGCCCAGCGAAGACGGCAGCACTGCGCGCAGGCCGCCGGCCGCGCCGTTGCGCATGGCCAGGATGCTGGCCGGGCCGGGGGTGACGACGCTGACGGCGGCGACCAGGGTGTAGGCGATCAAGGTCTGGGTTTGCATGAAAGTTTCTCAAGTCGGGTTGAGAGCGTTTTCCGGCTGCGGGCGGGATGTCTGCAATTTCGGATCCTTGCCGGGAATTTTGCCGCCATTCGGGGCATTTTGGCGACAGGAGAATCGGCGCGACGCGGTAAACTATTCGTCATTATCCGGGTTTACCCACCCGGGCGTAGTTTCCTTTCCTCGCAGTTTTCTCTCATCCCGCTTCAGGAACCTCCCGTCATGTTTGACCGCAACCTCACCCTCTCCAAGGCTGACCCGGACGTCTGGGCCGCCATCCAGAAGGAAGACGTACGCCAAGAGCAGCACATCGAGCTGATCGCTTCGGAGAACTACGCCAGCCCGGCCGTCATGGAAGCCCAGGGCACGCAGCTCACGAACAAGTACGCCGAAGGCTACCCGGGCAAGCGCTACTACGGCGGTTGCGAATATGTCGACGTGGTCGAGCAACTGGCCATCGATCGCCTGAAGCAGATCTTCGGCGCCGAAGCCGCCAACGTGCAGCCCAACTCGGGGTCGCAAGCCAACCAGGGCGTGTACATGGCCGTCCTGAAACCGGGCGACACCGTGCTGGGCATGAGCCTGGCCGAAGGCGGCCACCTGACGCACGGCGCGTCGGTCAACGCCTCGGGCAAGCTGTACAACTTCATCTCGTACGGCCTGGACGAAAACGAAGTCCTGAACTACGCCCAGGTCGAGCAACTGGCCCGCGAGCACAAGCCCAAGCTGATCGTGGCCGGCGCATCCGCCTACGCCCTGCATATCGACTTCGAGCGCATGGCCCGCATTGCCCATGAAAACGGCGCGC
>NZ_JAELTJ010000166.1 GCF_016428805.1 Achromobacter sp. ASV32 | reverse complement strand
CCAGGCTGGTGATCAGCATGGGCACGGAGAAGATGGTTTCCGTCAGCGGAATGATGCCCATCTGCTTGGCGGTGGGGTGGCCGGGGGTGGCGACCAGCACCGGGATGCTGGCGGACAGGCCCAGGCCGTACATGGTGAAGCCGCTGTAGGCCGAGGCGATGATCAGCGGGTAGTGCACGCCTTTGACCTTGAGCGCCAGCTTCTTGGCGACGATGCCGCCGATCACCAGGCCAAAGCCCCAGTTCAGGTAGCTGCCCACGCCGCCGACCAGGGTGGCGACGATGATGGCGGTGTGCGGCTTGTGCACGTGGCTGACGATGCGGTTGAGCAGGCGGTCGGTCAGCGGCGCGGTGGCCAGCACGTAGCCCATGGCCAGGATCACGGCCATCTGGGTGGTGAAGGCCAGCAGGCTCCAGAAGCCCTTGCCCCAGGCGCGGGTGATGGCGCCGATGCCCTGGCCTTCAATGCCCATGGCCAGCAGCACGGTGAGCAAGGTCAGCGCGATCGCGAAAACGAAAGGATCGGGCAGATACTTGCGCATCAGCTCAGTAAAAAAAGATGCCAATTTATTCATGATGCCTCCAACGCACTCCGGTAAGGCGTATTGCTCTGGTGTCTTGCCCCGCCATGCGCCGGGTATGGGCGCGCAGCGGGTGGGACGATCGGTTTCTTTGTGTGGGTGGGCGGGTGGCCCGCTGGCGCGTCTGGCAGGTGCCGCGCGCCTTATGTAATGGGTATTCGGGGTGTCTTTCGGGGCGTCAGGAATCGCCGGCTTTCTGGTTCAGCCAGGCGGCCAGTTCGCCCAGGGCGGCGCTTTTTTCGCGCAGCACCTGTTCGCGGCGCCCGGGACTCCAGGTGTAGAAGCCCTGGCCGCTCTTGGCGCCGAAGTGGCCTTGTTCGACTTTGCTTTTGAGCAGGTCGGACGGCTCGGTGCGGTTTTCCAGGTCTTTGTAAAGGTAGCTGGCGATGGCGTAGTGCACGTCGATGCCGTTCATGTCGCGCTGTTCGAGCGGGCCGGACAGGGCCAGGCGGATGCCCAGGCTCCATTTGACGACCTCGTCGATGTCTTCGGCGCTGGCCACGCCTTTTTCCAGCAGCGAGATGGCTTCGCGGGCCAGGGCGTGCTGGATGCGGTTGGCGATGAAGCCCGGGATGTCCTGGCGCACCAGCACGGGCCGCTTGCCGCCCAAGCGCAGGGTGGCCATGACGCGGGCGACCGTGTCTTCGGAGGTGTCGTCGTTGCGCACGACTTCGACCAGCGGAATGACATCGGCCGGCGTGAAGAAGTGGGTGCCGACAAAGCGGTCGCGGCGGGTGACGGCGCTGGCGATGGCGTTGATCGACAGGCCCGAGGTGTTGGTGGCGAAGATGGCCTGCGGCGGGCACAGGGTGTCGAGCTTGGCGAACAGGTCGCGCTTGAGTTCCAGGTTCTCGGGAACGGCTTCGATGATCAGTTCGCTGCCGGCGGCGGCGGACAGGTCGGCTTGCATGCGGATGCGCTGCAGGGTCTCGTGGACCTGGCCGGGGGCGTAGACGTTGAGTTGGCGCTCGATGGTCTGGCGGGCGCGTTCCAGGGCGCCTTGCATCGGGTCGATCAGGACGATGTGCAGTCCCTTCGAGGCGAAGAGGGCGGCGATGCCGCTGCCCATGGCGCCGGCGCCGATGACGGCGAGATGCTTGAGGGGAGTATCCATGAGGGTTCGCTTGGGCCTTACTGGCCGGGCGCCAGGGCGGCACAGGCGGGAACCAGGGACGTGCTGCTGTCTCTTCCGTCGGTGTCTTCCTGTGCGCTGGGGCCGGGAAAATCTGTTTGTTCTATATACGAACATTTGTGCGTATATAGAATTTCTGGAAGGGATAGTACTAAAAGTTGCCGGGGGTGGACAAACGGGCTTTTTGGGGTGTTCGTCAGGTGGACAGTCCAGGGCGAGCGAGCCGCTTCGGCCCGCTCGCCTCGCCAGGCCCTACCAGCGGTAGGTCGCGGTGCCGATCACGCGGCGCGGTTCGCCATAGAAGCAACCGTAGGTGCAACTGCCGATGTAGGTCTTGTCGGCCAGGTTGGTGCCGTTGAGCGCGAACCGCCACGGTCCGGTGGTGTAGCTGACCATGGCGTCCAGCAGTGTGAAGGATGGCACTTCGACCGCCGTGCCGTGCGCCATGCCGCGCGTGCTGCCGACGTAGCGCACGCCCGCGCCGATCCGCAGCCCCGGCAGGCCGAAGGCGCCGAAGCCGTAATCGCCCCACACCGAGAACTGGTTGAAGGGCACCGAGTTCAGGCGCTTGCCGACCTCGTCGGGTTGCAGCGGGCTGGCCTTGAGCGTGCGCGCATCGGTATAGGCATACGCGGCGATCAGGTTGGCGTGGCGGCCGATGCGGGTGCGCGCCTCCAGTTCGAGGCCGCGCGCGCGGGCCTGTCCGGCCTGGATTTCATAGTTCGTGTCGAATGGGTCGGCCACGGTCACGTTCTTGCGCGTCAGCTGGTAGACCGCCGCCGACAACATGGTGTCCGAACCTGCCGGCTGGTAGCGCAGGCCGGCCTCGTACTGTTGGCCGGTGGTGGGCTTGAAGCGGTTGCCCTGGCGATCCTGGCCATTGGTCGGCTCGAACGATTCGCTGTAGCTCAGGAACGGCGCCAGGCCATTGTCGGCCAGATAGACCACGCCGGCCCGGCCAGTGAAGGCCTGGCTCTTTTCGTTGTCCGCGATCTTTTCACCCGTGAAGAAATTGCGCTCGTTGACCGTGACCCAGTCGTGCCGTCCGCCCAGCAGGACGACCCATTTGTCGGCGATCTTGACCTGATCCTGCAGATACACGCCCAGCCGCTTCATGTCGCCTTTCGAGGACGATCCGGGGAACGGCTCCGCGGGTCCCAGGGGCATGCCGTAGACCGGGTCGTAGAGGTCGATGTTGTGGTTGGCGCGCACGTAGCGTTCGGTCTCGTGCCTGGGCACCGAATAGTCCAGGCCGGCCAGCAATGTGTGGCGTACCGGGCCGGTGCTGAAGTCGTACTGCAGCGACGTGTCGGTCACCGCGGCGGACGAACGGTCCCAGCGCGGCATCGCGCCGCGGTCGGCGGTGCGGCGCTGGTCGGCTTGCAACTGCCAGATATCGGTAGAGAAATAGGTGCTGTCCGCGTGGAAGTAGCGCAGGCTGTTGCGCAGCTTGAGTTGGTCCGTGAATGCGTGTTCGAACAGGTAGCCGATCGAATAGCGCTTCATGACGAACTTGTCGAAGCCGGGTTCGCCGGTGTAGCGGTTGCGAGGGATCCTGCCATTGACGTTGGGCAGCACCGTGCCCTGGGCCGGCAGCCCATAGACATAGACCGTGCGGTCCTCCTGGTATTCCGCCAGCAGGGTCAGGGAGGTGGCGTCAGTGGGTTGCCACTTGAGCGCCGGGGCCACGTAGGTCCGGTCATCCGGGACGTAGTCGATGAAAGTGTCGCTGTCGCGCTTGAGGGCGGTCAGGCGGTATGACCATTTGCCTTCGTCGTCGAGCGCGCCGCCGAAGTCGCCGGAAATCTGCTTGCGGCGGAAGTTGCCCGCCTCGATGTTCAGTTCATGCAGCGGTTCGACAGTGGGCCGCTTGCTGACCGTGTTGATCACGCCGCCCGGAGGCGCGGCGCCATAGAGCACGGAGGCTGCGCCTTTGAGGAATTCGACCCGTTCCAGGCCGTATAGCTCCTGCCGTCCGTTGTAGATGTTCACCGTGTACAACGTGCCGTCGCGGTAATAGTTGCCTTGGTTGCTGCGAAAGCCGCGCAGGAACAGGCTGTCCGAGGTGCGATCCAGACCTTCGGCACGACTGACGCCCGCCACGTAGCCCAGCGCGTCCTGCAGGCTCTGCGACTTGAGCATCTCGATTTCTTCCGCCCCCACCACCGTGATCGACTGCGGCGTTTCGATGATGGGCGTGTCGGTCTTGGTGCCGGTGGCGCTGACGCGGGCGGCATAGCCATGCAGCGGACCGGTGGCGGTTTCCGGCCGCGCGGTGACAGTCACGGCGGCCAGCGTGGTGGCGTCCGATGACGCCGGCGCTGGCTGGAGGGTGTAGCTGCCGTTGGCTTCGCGCCGGGCTTGCAGGCCGTGGCCGCGGAGCAGCGCCGCGAAACCCTCGCCCACGGTGTAGCTGCCGGCGAGGCCGTCGCTGCGCTTGCCTTGCAACAGGCCGTCGTTCATGGTCAGTTCGACGCCGGCAGCACTGGCGTAGGCGTTAAGCGCCTGGCCGAGCGGGCCGGCGGCGATGCTGTAGGCGCGCCGCGCCTCGGCGCTGGCCTGGGCCTGCGCCAGCGGCGCGGCGGCGGTCGCGGCCAGCCCCCCGCTCATCAACAGCGCCAGGCGGATCGCGGCGGCGCGCCGCGATGCCGCGAACCGGCGAAGGGGGCGGGAAGACGGCACGGCAGGATGACGGCGACGGGACGGCGGGTGAAGGGGCATGACGTGAGCCTTGCTGATCGGGTCGAGGAAAGAGGGAGTCACCCTGTATCCCGAACAAGCTGGCCGGAGGGACAAGCCATCGCGAAAAAAAGTTGTAACGGCGGCGTCGCGGGTCAGTCGGCCGCGCGCAGCGTGACCCAATAGCGCGTGCGGTAGACCACGGCCACCGGCAGTCCGCGTGTGAGGTTCTGCAGCGCCCGGTCGGTGTCGCGCAGCGAGAACACCCCGCTGACGCGCAGATCGGCGACTGCGGGGTCGCAACGCAGGATGCCGGGGCGGTAGCGCGCCAGTTCGGCGGCGAAGCTTTCCAGGCGCATGCCGTCGGCCACCAGCAGTCCCCGGCTCCAGGCTGCCGCGTCGTCGCCCACCGGCGCGGGCAGCTCGACCCGGTCGCGCGAAAAGCGCGAGCCTTGGCCCGCGTCCAGGCGAACCGCGTGGCCGGGGGCGTCCACCGGCCGAATGTTTACCGCGCCTTCGAACACGGCCACGCGCGAGGTGTCGTCGTCATCGCGGACGCTGTAGCGGGTGCCCAGCGCCTGGATCGATCCGTGCCGCGTGCGGACCAGGAAGGGACGCGCCAGCGGGTCGTGCGCGGTGGCGACCAGGATTTCGCCGGCGCGCAGCAGCACCAGCCGTTCGGTATCGGAAAAACGTACGTCGATGGCCGAGGCCGTGGACAGCGTGACGCGCGTGCCGTCCGGGAGGGACAGGTCGCGGATATCGCCGGTGGCGCTGCGGTAATCGGCCGTGGCGCGCTGCCAGCCATCGGTGTTACGTGCGGCGTAGCCGGCGCCCAGGGCGATCACCCCCAGGCCCAGCGCGCGCAGCGCACGGCGCCTGCCCGTGCCCGCCGTGGGCCGGCGCAGCGCATGGCGGGCGGCATCGCGCGGCAGGCCAAGCAGCTTGTCCTCGAATGCCAACAGGCCCTGCCAGGCCTGTTCGTGGTCGGGATGCCCGGCCCGCCAGCGGGCGCAGTCGGCACGGTCCTGGTCGGTGGCGTCGTCCGACCACAATTGGGCGATCCATTCGGCCGCTTGCCGCAGGACGGCGGGATCCAGGGCGGGTTGTGCCGGGCGGGGGCGGGCGGTGTCCGTCATGAGCTCAGCCGTGCCCCGCCAACTGCACCTGATAGCAGGCCAGCAGCGCGGCGGCGATGTACTTCTTCACCGACGAAACCGAAACGCCCAGCCGCACCGCAATGTCGCTGTAGGGCAGGCCGTCCAGCTTGCACATCAGCAGCGCCTCGCGTGCCTTGGCCGGCAACTGGTTGAGGACGGCGTCAATCTCGACCAGGGCCTCGATTACCAGCGCGCGCGCTTCTTCCGATGGCGCCTGCGGGCGGGGCAGGTGGGCGATGGTTTCCAGGTAGGCGGCTTCGATCTGCCGGCGGCGATGCAGGTCGATCACCAGGCAGCGGGCGATCTGCGCCAGATGCTGGCGCGATTGGTGCGGCTCGGGCATGCGGCCGCTGTGCAGGATGCGCAGGTAGGTATCGTGGGCCAGATCGGCCGCGTCCCAGGCATCGCCCAGCCGGCGCCGCAGCCAGCTGCGCAGCCAGCCGTGGTGTTCTGCGTACAGGCTCTCGATGCCCTGTCGCGGCACGGCGGATTCGGGGATGGACATGGCAAGGCCTCCGGCGCAAAGGCATGCGGAAGGCCCGGCGCATTGAGATGAGAATAATACTCATTTTATGCCATGTGCCGGCGCTCCCGCAACGCGTGGCCGGGCGCCGGGCCCGGCCACGTGCGGCAACTCAACCCGAATTGCGCAGCCCCGCCGCGATGCCGTTGATGGTCAGGTGGATCGCGCGTTGCACGCGTTCGTCGGCGTCGGGGTTGGGGTGTTTCAGCGCGGCGCGGTGGCGGCGGATCAGGTCGATCTGCAGGTAGTTCAGGGGGTCGATGTAGGCGAACCGTTCGCGCAGCGAGTCCTGCAGGGTGGGGTTGTCGGCCAGGAGCTCGCGGCGGGTCAGCAGCTTGAGCATGGCCAGGGTGCGGGCGTGCTCGGCGCTGATCTGGCCGAAGATCTTTTCGCGCAGGCCGCGCTGGGGCACCAGTTGCGCGTAGCGGGCGGCGATGGCGAGGTCGGATTTGGCCAGCACCATTTCCATGTTGGACAGCAGGGTGCGGAAGGCGGGCCAGTCCTGCGCCATTTCGCGCAGTTGCGCGAGGCGGCCGCGCTGGGAGCGCGGGGCGCCGGGGGCGCCGGTTTCCAGGTAGGCCTCGATGGCCGAACCCATGCCGTACCAGCCGGTGAGCATCAGGCGGCATTGGGCCCACGAAAAGCCCCAGGGGATGGCGCGCAGGTCTTCGATGCGCTGGCCTTTCTTGCGCGATGCGGGGCGCGAGCCGATGTTCAGGCCGGCGATTTCGGCGATGGGGGTAGCGGCGAAGAAGTATTCGGCGAAGCGCGGGGTGTCGTAGACCAGGCCGCGGTAACTGCGCTGGGCGGTTTCCGACATGAAGTTCATGGCAGGGCCGTGGTGGGCCATGTGGGCGTCTTCGGCGCTGGTGGCTTCGGCGCGCGGCGCCAGGCTGGATTCCAGCGTGGCGGCGACCAGCAGTTCAAGGTGCCAGCGGCCGACTTCGGCATCCTTGTATTTGCTCTGGATGACTTCGCCCTGTTCGGTCAGGCGGATCTGGCCGGCAACGGTGCCGGGGGGCTGGGCCAGGATGGCGTCGAAGCTGGAACCGCCGCCGCGGCCCACGGAACCGCCGCGGCCATGGAACAGGCGCAGGCGCACGTGGCGCGCCGAGAAGACATCGACCAGCGCGCGTTCGGCCTGGTAGAGCGACCAATTGGACGTGAGGAAGCCGCCGTCCTTGTTGCTGTCGGAATAGCCCAGCATGACTTCCTGGGCGCCATTCTGGGCCTGTTTCACGCGCTGGCGGATTTCGGGCAGGTCGAGCCAGGCGGCCATGATGTCGGCGCCGCGCTCCAGGTCGGGAATGGTCTCGAACAGCGGCACGACCATCAGGCCGTCTTCGGCGCCGATGTCCTGGCCGGCGGGGGCGATGAGGCCGGCCTCTTTCTGCAGCACCATCACTTCCAGCAGGTCACTGAGGGTTTCGGTGTGCGAGACGATGGTCTGGCGCACGGCCTGCTTGCCGTAGCGCTGGCGGCCGGCCGCGGCGGCGCGCAGCACGGCCAGTTCGCGGGTGGTGTCTTCGCTGTAGGCGATCCAGGGCGAGGCCAGCGGCCGGGCCTGGGCCAGTTCGGCGCGCAGCAGGGCGACGCGGGCCGCTTCGTCCAGCGCCAGGTAGTCCAGCGGCTGACCGTCGTGGGTGGCGCCGGCGCGGGTGAACAGTTCGGCCAGCGCGCGCTCGTGCACGTCGGAACTCTGGCGCAGGTCCACGGTGGCCAGGTGAAAGCCGAAGACTTCGACGGCCTGTTGCAGCCCGGCCAGGCGCAGCTTGGCGATGGGCGCGCCATGGTGCGCGGCCAGCGACGCGGCGATGATGGCGAGGTCGGCGGACAGTTCCTGGGGGGCGTCGTAGGACGCGGCGGCGACGGTGCTGCGGCGCGCCAGGTTCTGGCCGGTCAGGCGCTGGGCGGTGGCGGCCAGGCGCGCATAGACGCCGACCAGGGCGCGGCGGTAGGGCTCGTCGCTGCGGTGGGGGGAGTCGTCGCCGCTGCGGTCGGCCAGGGCCAGCAGATCCGTATCGGCGGCGATGAGCAGGGTGGTGATGGACAGTTCGGCGCCCAGCGCGTGGACTTCCTGCAGGTAGTGCTCGAACAGCACGGTGGCCTGGCGCAGCAGGGCGCGCTCCAGCGTGCCGGCGTCGACGTTGGGGTTGCCGTCGCGGTCGCCGCCGATCCAGCTGCCCATGCGCAGGAAGGGCTCGAGCGGCGCGGGCGGGGCGGAAAAAGGCTTGGGGCCGTCGCGGTTGAGCAGCTTGGACAGGTCGGCGTACAGGCGCGGAATGACGGGCAGGAAGGTGCTGCGGTAGTACGACAGCGCGTTCTCGATTTCGTCGGCCACCGTCAGGCGGGTGTAGCGCAGCATGCGGGTCTGCCACAGGGTGGCGACGCGGCCAAGCAGCGCGGCGTCCAGCTCGGCCAGTTCCTCGGGCGTCAGCGGGGTGTCGCGCTGGGCCAGCGCCGTGGCGATCTCGCGGTGCACGTCCAGCGTGCTTTTGCGCTGCACTTCGGTGGGGTGCGCGGTCAGCACGGGCATGACGCAGGCCTCGGCCAGCAGGCGGCGGATGCGGGCGGGAGAAACGCCGTGGCCGGCCAGGGTCTGCACGGCGTCGCGCAGGCTGCCGCGCGCGGGGGCGTCGCCGGTCAAGGCGCGGGTCCGCTGGCGGCGGTTCTGGTCGCGGTCTTCGGCGATGTTGGACAGGTGCAGGAAATAGCTGAAGGCGCGCGCGACCGAGTTGGGGTCGCTGCCTTCCAGGCGCTTGACGCGCTGCTCCAGCAGCTTGCCGTCGGCGGCGTTGCCCTCGCGGCGGAATTTGACGGCGGTGCGGCGCAGCGTTTCGATGGTGTCGAACACGCGTTTGCCTTCACATTCGGCGATGACTTCGCCCAGTAACCGGCCTAACAGCCGGATGTCGTGACGCAAGGGTTCTGCTGAATCGGACTGCGGGCGGCTGGCATTCATCGGGCGGGAGATCCGTCGGGCTGCGGGGAATGGGAAGGGTGAGGTCGTGCGCGCTGCTGGGTGAACCGTGATGAAAAACGGATCGATTTTACGCAGGCTTCCTTACGGGAAAGGCCGGCGGCTGCGGTAAAGTCTGGCCTATCCCTTCGTCTTTCCAGAAACCCCCTTTCATGCAAAATCACCAACGTCGCGCGCTCGTGCTGTTCTCGGGCGGCCAGGATTCCACGACCTGCCTGGCCTGGGCGCTGGACCGCTATGCCCATGTGGAAACCGTGGCGTTCGATTACGGCCAACGCCACCGCATCGAACTGGACGCCCGCCTGAACGTGCTGCGCGACATCCGCGCGCGCTTTCCCCAGTGGGCGCCGCGCCTGGGCGAAGACCATCTGCTGGACCTGAAGGTGCTGGGCCAGGTGGGCGACACCGCCATGACCAGCGACCGCGCCATCGAGATGCAGGCCAACGGCTTGCCCAATACGTTCGTGCCGGGCCGCAACCTGCTGTTCCTGACGCTGGCCGCCGCGTTGGGCTACCGGCGCCAGCTGGACGTGCTGGTGGGCGGCATGTGCGAAACCGATTTCTCCGGCTACCCCGATTGCCGCGACGACACCATCAAGGCACAGCAGGTCGCGCTGGGCCTGGGCCTGGGCAGCCGGGTCACGATCGAGACCCCGCTGATGTGGATCGACAAGTCCGAAACCTGGGCGCTGGCGCATGCCCTGGGTGGCGATGCGCTGGTCGAGACCATCGTCGAGGAAAGCCACACCTGCTATCTGGGCGAGCGCGGCGCGCGCCACGCCTGGGGCTACGGCTGCGGCACGTGCCCGGCCTGCAAGCTGCGCCTGGCCGGCTGGGAAAAATGGACGGCGGCCCGCGGCGCATGACGCCCCGCGGCGTAGCGGTGCCGGCCCTGCAAGGCGAAGGCCGTGGGGCCGGCCTGCCTGCGTCGGCCTAGCGCCGGAACGGTTCGCTCCGGGCGCGCGCGATGAAGCGCCACCGCAACGCCAGCGCCGCGGCCAATATGGCGGTGGCCAGGCCGGCGGACAGGCCCATCGCGGCGCGCGCGCCGTGCTGCGCGACCACGTAGGCATAGGCCACCGGGGCGGCGGCGGTCAGCAGGAAGCTGGGAACAAGCAGGGCGCCCACCAGCGCGCCGTAGCTGCGAAAGTCGAACAACGCGAGCGGCAGCGTGCCGCGTGTGATGGTCATCAGGCCGTTGCAGGCGCCGTACAGCAAGGCGTATGCCGCCAGCGCGGCGACGCTGCCCCCGGCAAACAGCGCCAGCCCGAAGCACAGCGGCAACAGCGCCGCCACCGCCAGCGTCAGTGTCAGCGGATGCAGGCGTGACCCCAGCGCCACATCGGCCAGCCGCGAGGCGAATTGTCCGACGCCCCACAGTGCTGCAATGTTCACGGCCATCGCGCCCGCCAGGCCCAAGCCCGACAGCAGCGCAATCAGATGGGCCGCGTTACCGGCGGCCAGGAAGTTGGTCAGCATGGCGATCGCCGCGTACAGCACGCCGGCCAGGCGGCGTTCGGCCTTGTTGCGGGCCAGGCCCGTGCTGGCCTGGCCCGCGTCCTTCAGGCAGGCGGCGTAGCGGGCGCGCGGCAGCGCCAGGTAAAGCGGCAGCGTCGCCAGCGCCAGGGCGCCATAGGCCAATACCGCGCCGCGCCAGCCCAGCCAGCCCGACAGGGCATGGCCCACCGGCCACATCACCGTGGACGCCAGCCCCCCGAACAGCGTGATCTGCGACATGGGCCGTCGCGCGGCCGGCCCGGCGGCGCGCGCCAGCGAGGCGAATGCGGCGTCGTACAGGCACAGCCGCATGCCCACGCCCAGCAGCATCCAGGCCGTGAAGTACGCAACCACGCCGTGGGTCGCGGCCAGGGTGGCGCAGCCGGCGGCGGCCAGCACGGCGCCCGCGGGCATGACACGGTGGCCGCCCCAGAGATCGACCGCGCGGCCGGCCAGCGGCGACACCAGCGCCATGACCACGATGGCGGCCGAGAAGCCGCCATACACGGTGGCGGCGTTCCAGCCCAGGTCCGCGACCATGTCCGGCCCCAGCGCACCGATCAGGTAGAAGGTGACGCCCCAGCCGACCAACTGGGTCAGGCCCAGGCAGACGATGGCGCGGAGGGCGATCACGGGCGCTGCGGCGGCGTTGTGTCGCCTTCGCCCAGCGCGCGCTGCATTAGCACGGTG
>NZ_JAELTJ010000165.1 GCF_016428805.1 Achromobacter sp. ASV32 | reverse complement strand
AACATCACCAGCCCGCTGGACCTGCGGTTGCTGCCCGAGCGCGTACGGCGCTGCGTGATTGGCTGGACCTACGACAAGGGCGGCAACTTTATTCTCAAGCTGGCGCCCAAGACGCCGAACCTGGAGCTGATCGCGCGCCACCTGGGCATGTTCGTGGAGCGCAAGGAGGTGCGTTTCGGCGACCTGGACAAGAAGTCCGACGCCGAGCTGGACCAGACCATTGCCGAGACGGCGCAGCAGATCGCCGACCTGGAAGGCGTGCCCGTGGACGCGGTCCTTGCCCAGCTGCGCGCGGCTGGCGCCGGGGACACGATGCACTGATGCTGCAGAATCCGCGCGTGATGCTGGCCAGGGCGCTGCAGGAGCGTGCCTGGCGCGCGAAACGCAACCGGCTCAAGTACTACCGCCCCTACGAAAAACAGAGGGAGTTCCACGCCCAAGGCGCCGCATACCGCGAGCGCCTTTTTTCTGCCGGCAACCAGCTGGGTAAGACGTTCTCGGGTGCCTACGAGACGGCCATGCACCTGACCGGGCGATACCCGGAATGGTGGGAAGGTAGGGTGTTCCAGAAGCCCACGGCGGGCTGGGCGGCCTCGGTGTCGTCGGCGCTGACGCGCGACGGCATGCAGCGCCTGCTGCTGGGCCGGCCAGGAGTCGACAGCGAGCGCGGCACCGGCGCCATCCCCGGCGACGCCATCAAGGAAGTGGCGCCGCTGGCCGGCGTGCCGGGCGCGGTGTCCATGATCGTGGTGCGCCATGGTGGTGGCGGCGACGTCCAGGCCGGCGAGAGCGTGCTGGGCTTTCGCAACTACGAGCAGGGCCGGGAGAAGTTCCAGGCCGAAACCCTGGATTTCGTCTGGCTGGATGAGGAGCCGCCGCACGACATCTACATGGAGGCAATCACCCGCACCAACACGACGTTGGGCCCGGTGTATCTGACCTTCACGCCCCTGATGGGCATGTCGGCCACGGTCAAGCGGTTCTTGATCGACAAGCACGCCGGCACCGTGGTGGTGTTCATGGGCATCTACGATGCCGAGCACTACACCCGCGAGCAGGCCGACGCGATCCTGGCCAGCTACCCGGATCACGAGCGCGAGGCCCGCGCCTACGGCAAGCCGGTGCTGGGCTCCGGTGCGGTGTTTCCGGTGCCGGAATCCAGCATCGTGGTGCCGCCGTTCAATATCCCAGACAGCTGGCCGCGCATCTGCGGCCTGGACTTGGGATGGGACCACCCGACGGCGGCGGCTTGGCTGGCGCACAACCAGGACGCCGACATCGTCTACGTGTACGACGTCTACGCGGCCAAGAAGCAGCCGGTTTCCGTGCACGCCAGCGCCATTAAGGGCCGCGGCAGCTGGATCCCGGTGGCCTGGCCGCACGATGCCTTGCAAGCGCAGAAGGACACCGGCACGCCGATGCGGGACGCCTACCTGGCCGAGGGCGTGTCCATGCTGGCGGAGCGCACGCAGTTCGAGGACGGCTCGAATGGCGTCGAGGCCGGCATCCAGATCATGCTCAACCGCATGGTCACTGGCCGTTTCAAGGTTTTTTCCCACCTGGAACTTTGGCTTTCCGAGTACCGCACCTATCACCGCAAGGACGGCGCCATCGTGAAGATTGACGACGACGTCATTTCCGCATCGCGCTACGGCGTGATGTCCCTCCGCTACGCGGTCAACAACGCACCGATCAACTTCAAACGACACCGGGAAAACTGGCGCGCATGAACACTTCCGTAACCGGCTTCCGCCTCCTCGATGGCAGCGACAGCGCGACCGCGCACGCCCGCGATCAGGCGCCCGCCGAGCCCGGCGCGCTGTCCGTGTCCCAGCTCGAGCGCTGGCTGGACGAGATCCGCAATCAGCCGACGTGGCGCCGCGAGGCCGACAAGGCCTGCGACTACTACGACGGCAACCAGCTAGACGCCGAGACGCTGGCACGGCTTGAGGCCAAAGGCCTGGGGCCGCTGGTCACCAACCTGATCCAGCCGACGGTCAACGCCGTGTTGGGCATGGAGGCAAAGACTCGTACCGATTGGCGCGTGGGCGGCGATGACGAGCAGTACCAGGACGTGGCCGAGGCGCTGTCGGCCAAGATGCACGAGGCCGAACGCGAGGCGCAGGCGGATACCGCCACGTCGGACGCCTACGCCAGCCAGATCAAGGCCGGTTTCGGGGTGGTGGAGGTGTCGCGCAACAGCAACCCTTTTAACTACCCCTACCGCGTCACCAGCGTTCCCCGCTCCGAGATCTACTGGGACTGGCGCAGCCGCACCTTGGATTGGAGCGATGCCCGCTACGTGGTGCGCAAGAAGCGCTACGACGCCGACCACATCGCCGCATTTTTCCCCCAGCACCGGGAGATGATCCTGGCCGCGGCCGGCTGGCGCGACTGGGCGGACTACCTGACGACCGAAGCCCGCATGTCGGCGGACTTCTTCAATGACATCGGTCAGGGCACGCGCACCACCTGGGATGACCTGGACTGGCGCGACATCGAGCGCAGGGTGGTGACGTGCTTCGAGGTCTGGTATCGCATCTGGGTGCGCGGCCTGGTGCTGGCGCTACCGGGCGGCCGCACCCTGGAATTCAATGAGCAGAACCAGGTGCACCGCGCGCTGGTCGCCGCCGGCGCCGTCCAGCCCAAACTCGCCGTCTACGACAAGATTCGCTGCGCCTTCCACATCGGCCCGATCCGGGTTCAGGACCGCGCCACGAACCGCCGGCGCTTCCCCTACATTCCCTTCTTCGGCTACCGCGAGGATTTGACGGGCGTGCCCTATGGGATCATCCGGGCCATGCTGTCGCCCCAGGATGAGGTGAACGCCCGCGCGGCGCGCATGATGTGGCTGATGAACAGCCGGCGCACCTTCATGGACTCGGATGCCCTGGACGAGAAATACAACACGATGAGCGATGCCAGCCGAGAAATCGGCCAGTCGGACGCCTTCATCGTGACGAACCCGAAGGCGCTGCGGCCCGGCGCCAATATCAGGGTCGAATCGAATTTCGATCTGTCCCAGCAGCAGTTCCAGGTCATGCAGGAGCGCAAGCAGGCCATTCAGGAGGCGGCCGGCGTGTACGCCGCCATGATGGGCCAGCAGTCCAATGCCAGCTCCGGCCTGGCCATCCAGTCGCTGGTGGAGCAGGGCGTCACCACGCTGGCCAAGATCAACGACAACTACCGGGTCGCGCGCCGCGGCGTCGGCAATGCGCTGCTGGACCTCATTAAAGAGGACATGACCGACCAGGCCGAGATCCTGGTGGACAACGGCACGGTCAAGCGCAAGGTGGTGGTGAACATCCCCCGCAAGGATCCGATCACGGGCCAGGCCTACAAGGAGAACGACGTGCAGACGGCGCCGGTCAAGGTGGCGCTGTCCGATGTTCCCAGCACCCCGACCTACCGCGCTCAGCAGTTCGCGGCCTTCTCAGAAATCCTCAAGTCCATGCCGCCCAATATGCAGGCGTTGCTGATTCCCTTCGCGCTGGAAATGTCCGACTTCGGCAAGCGCAAGGATATGGCTGCGTTTCTACGGGCGCAGCTGGGCATCCAGGCCGACCCGAATTCACCCGAGGCTCAGGCCGCCAAGCAGCAGGCCGACCAGGCCGCGCAGGCCCAGATGCAGACCGCCATGCAGGACGCTCAGTCGAAGATCGCCGAGCGCGAGGCCAAGACGCAGAAGTTGCTGGCCGAGGCCGAGCGCATCCGTGCGGAGGCCGCCGGCGCTGGCGACACCGATACGGTGGGCCAGGTGGACGGCGCGCTGGCGCGCTACGAGGAAGAAATGCAGAAGCTGCGGCAGCAACTGGCCGATCGCGCCACCGAGTGGCAGACCCGCCTGCAGCAGACCGCCATGCACGAGGAGGCCGAGACGGTGCGCGCGCGGATTCGCGCCGAGGCGCAGACCGGCGGCGCCCAGCTGCAGGATCGGTTCCAACAGCTGACGGACGAGGTCGACCAGGTGCTGGCACGCCTGGGCACCCGTCAAGCCGCGGCCGCGTAGCGCCGCCACACAGATTCCCCGCCCTGGGATACGGGCAAAGCACGGGCCCCCGCCGAGACATCGTCGGGGGCCTTTTTCGTTTCAACCCACGGACCTATCCGAAAACTAGGAGCAGGAAGAAATGACCACGGAAACCACGACGGAAAGCCCCATCGACAACCTCGATGCGGTCTTGCGCGACCCCCTCAGTTTGACGGACGACGCGCTGGCCGCGCTGGTCGGTGGGCAGGATGCCACCCCCGGCGGCGCCGATCAGTCGACCGCCGATGACGCCGCGGCCACCGCCGCCGGCGCCAAACCCCAGGGCGATACCAGCGGTGCAACGCCCGGCACCGACGAGAGCGGGAAGCAGCAGCCGGGGGCCACGGCCGCCGCTGCCGGGCAAGAGGGAGACGCCGTTGTGTTGGCGAGGGACGGCAAGAACGTCATCCCCTACCAGGTGCTGCAGCAGGAGCGCGAACGCGCGATCCGTGCCGAGCAGATGGTGCGGGACCTGACCACCAAGCTGGAACAGGACCAGGCTGCCGCCCAGCAGGGCAAGACTACCAAATCGCTCGATCTGGACCAGATCGTCGATGAGCAACTGCTGGAGCAGCTACGCGAAGAAGCGCCCGATGTGGCGACCCGGATGGACAACCTGATCGAGTTGGCCAAGAGCCTGAGCGAACAGGTGGATGCCGGCCGGCCCGCCGCCCAGGAAGCAGAAGTCGCGCGCCGCGAACAGCAGGTGCAAGCGCTGGTGTCCGTTGAGGACGCCATCCAGTCGATCCCCAAGCTCGCCCACCTCCGTGACTCCGCCCCGGAACAGTTCGGCGAAGTCGCCGCCATCGACACCATGCTGCGTGCGAACGCCGCATGGAAGGACAAGCCGCTCACCGAGCGGTTCGATGCTGCGCTGCGCATGTACGAAGCCGGGCACGGTGCGATTGAGCTGCCCAGCCAGGCCAAGGCCGCGGCGACGCAGCAGCCAGCCGATCCAGCCGCGCGCGTTGCCGAGGCCGTCGCGAAAGCGAAGTCCGACGCATCGGGGCCTTCCACGCTTTCCGATATCCCTGGCGGCCAGCCGGCCGCCGGTTCCGAGGCAGAAGCCATCGCAGCGCTGTCGGGCAGTGCCCTGACGGATCGCTTCATGACCATGTCGCCGGACGAAATCGAAGCGCAGCTGGCGCGCCTCTCTTCGTAAATCCCACGAACTGGAGGCAATATGTCCCAAACTACCGTTCCCGTTGGTTCGCCGCTCGCGCGCAAGATTTTCGGCGCGGCGCTGTTCGCCAACACCCAGCGTCAGCCCTCGCTGATGAACAACCTGACCGGCGCGGCACCGAAGCAGTCGGCGGCCGAGGCGAAGCTGAAAGGCCAGACCAGCCCGGACATGCCGCTCGTCCGCGTGACCGACCTGACGAAGTCCCAGGGTGACCAGGTCAGCGTCGACCTCATCAATCAAACCGGCGGCAAGCCGATCATGGGTGACAAGCAGGCCGAGGGCAAAGGCGAGCGCCTGGATATGTCCAGCATGGACATCCGCATCGACTTGGCTACCAAGGTGGTCGACGCCGGCGGCAAGATGACCCAGCAGCGCACTGTGCACAACCTGCGTGGCTTGGCGATGGCGAACCTGCAGGGCTGGTTCCGCCGTTTCAACGACCAGTCCACCATCGTGCACCTGGCCGGCACCCGCGGCTCCCAGGTCGGCACCGACTGGGTGGTGCCCATGGCATCCGATCCCGAATTCGCCGAAATCATGATCAACCCGGTCAAGGCGCCCACCTTCAACCGCCACTGGGTGGCCGACGGCACGTCGCTGGTACAGGGCGGCCAGGCGCTGAACTCGATCGACACCACCGACACGTTCAAGCTGGAGCACCTGGACCACCTGGGCGCGATCATCGACGACATGGAGTTCAAGCTCCAGCCTATCAAGATCGCCGGCGATGCCGCCGCCGATGACGAGCCGCTGTACCTGCTGCTGGTCACCAACCGCATGTGGCAGAGCATCCTGACCAACACGGCGGCCAACAGCCTGCAATGGCGCACATTCCTCCAAAACGCCTGGAATCGCGCCTCGTCGTTCACCGGCCCGAAGAAGCACCCGTTGTTCACGGGCGAGGCCGGTATCTGGCACAACATCCTGGTGCGCAAGATGGACCGCGCTATCCGTCTGAACCCGGGTGATTCGGTCTCGTACTGCACGCAGGCCGGCCAGGCCACCGCGGCCCAGGCCGACGTCACCATCCCGACGCTGCAACCGGGATTCGCCGTCGACCGCGGCATGCTGTTGGGCGCGCAGGCGCTGGCTCACGTCTACGGTAAGAACCAGGGCTCCGACACATACGCCAACTGGATGGAGAACCGCTACAACTTCGAGCGCAATCTCGAGGTCGCGGGCGAAGTCATGTGCGGCAAGGCGAAGCTCCGCTTCTCGGTGCCGGACGCGCGCGGCAACAAGATCCCGACTGACCACGGCGTGATGGTGCTGGACACCGTCGTCAACCTCAACACCTGATCGGCGGCGGGCGGCCAGCCGGCCGCCTGCTCCGGTGGAACTGGAGAAATTCATGGATCGCTACTCTCCCGACTACAACTCGAAGCCCCTGCATACGCAGGCCTTCGGCAACGCCTGGGTCGAAACCTACGGCTACCGCGGCGCAGCCGGTACCGGGGACAAGGTTTATCTGGGCGTCATCCCGGCCGGTGTCGTGGTCACGGCCGTGCGTCTGGTCACCGATGCCGCCGGCGCTGGCGTCAAGGCGGATCTGGGCTTCGAGCCCTACGACGCCAGCGACGGTCCGGTCGCCGATCCGGACGCCTGGCTCGCCGGCTCGGACATCGCCGCCGCTGGCAACGTCGATTCGGCTGCCCATCCCATCCTGTTCAAGCGGCCGGTCAAGCTGGTTGCCACGATCAGCGGGGCCGCCTTCACTGGCACGCCGCAGCTGACGGCCGTGGTCAACGGCCAGATGGTGGGCGTCGCCTAAGCCTTTACGGGGCTGTCTCGCCGCATTGCGCGGCTTTCGGGGCTGGGCGGGAAACCGCCTGGCCCCAACCTTTTTGGAGTTCCCCATGGAACAGGACAACCTCATCCCGATCATGTACATCGGGGCGAAAGAGCAGAAGAAGGACACGGTCGCCGGCACCGGCCTGGTGTGGGAGCGCGGTCAGATTCATTTCGTGCCGCCGCTGATCGCCATCAAGCTGACGCCCCACAAGGACGTCTGGTGCGAGGCCTGGGAGGAGGCGGACGCCAACCCGGGCAACATCGGCCTGGTCGTGACCACGCAGCAGGCGACCGGCGACGGGAAGTCCACCAATCAGAGCCAGGTTCCGCCGTTCAATATGCCCAACCTGCAGGGCATGAAGAAAGAAGACCTGGCGACGTTCGCCCGCGCCCAGTTCAACCATGAACTCGACGCTGCCCTCAAGAAGGACGAGATGATCCAGCAGATCGTCAGCCTGGCCAACTCGCGCGCCGCGGGCGAACCGACGTAATGGCCGCCCTCGCAGATTTCGAGCGGTTCGTGGTGCCGCTGATCGAAGGCGCGCCCACGCCGGCGGTCGAGGATGCCATCGTCGACGCAGCGATCGAATTCTGCACCCGCACCCGCGTGCTGCGCGCGTTCCTCGATCCGGTGACGCTGGTGCCTGGCGCGACCGAGTACGAGCTGGACCCGCCCGAGGCTGACACGCAGATTGTCGACGTGGTGGCAGCCTGGTTGCCCGAGGGGCCGGTGACGTCCGCCACACGCGCCGAGCTGGAAGAGGAGTTCCCCGACGGCTGGGCCTGGCGCCAGGTGGGAAGCGCCGCCGAGGTGCGGCATTTCTACTGCCGGCTGCCTGGTTTCGTGCAGTTGGTGCCGGCAGTCACGGTCAAGGCACCCCGGGCGCTGCGGCTCGAGGTGGCCTACGCGCCCACCAGGAACGCGCGCGAGCTGCACGACGTCCTGCTGAACCGCTACGCCGAGAAGTTGGCCAACGGCGCGCTGGCGCGGCTGCACCAGCACAAGGCGGGCTACGCGGATCCGGGCCGCGCTGGAGGCTATCAGACGGCGTTCGACCAGGACTGCAACACGCTGGCCGACGATGGCGCCCGCGGCTTTGCCAAGCGCCGGATGCGCACTGGTGGGGACGAATTCAAATGAAAGTCGGCGAAGTCATCACCCGCGCGCGCACCATCCTGCAGGACGACGGCGCCGTTTACTGGGACGACACCGAGCTGCCCATGTGGTTGAGCGACGGCCGCCTGGAGGCGTACCGCCTGCGGCCAGACCTGTACGAGGTGTCCGAGGATTTCGCCTGCGCCGAAGGTGCGCGCCAGGCTCTGCCGGGAGGCGCCCGCATGCTGTTCGACGTGCCGCGCAATGTCTCGGCGCCGCGCCAGTGCGCCATCACGGTGGCCGACGCCGCGGCGCTGGGCCGCGTGCGGCCGAATTGGCGCAGCCAGTCCAAGGCCCAGGAGATCCGCCACTTCCTGTACGACGAGCGCAGCCCCGGCCAGTTCGACGTGTACCCGCCGGCGCGAGCCGGGGTGGTGATCGAGCTGTCCTACGCGAAGCCGCCGACGGCGGTCACCAAGGACGACAGCGACAAGGAGCTGGCCGAGGAGGGGGCATACGCGCCGGCGCTGGTGGACTACATCCTCTATCGCGCCTTCCTCAAGGAGGCCGACACGGTGCCGGCGTTCCACCAGCGCGCCGCCCAGCACCTGGCGGCATGCCAGTCCACCCTGACCAGCGACGTCACCGCCAAGGCGATGACCAGCCCCAACGAGCAGAAGTAACGCATGGCTACCGACAAAATCCGCCTGGTGCAGGGAGACACCGCGCCCCAACTGCAGCTGTCGCTGACCGACCAGCGCACGCGTCGCCCGCTGGATCTTTCCGCACCTGGCACCACCGCCCGGCTGCTATTTCGCGAAGTGGGTGGCGACGCCGTCAAGGCCACGATGCCGTGCTTTGCTATCGCCGGCTACGTTGACCCCGAGACGGGCGACGTCGACTACCGGCCGCCCTATGACGTGGCGGGCCGCGGTGGCCGTCTGGCAATGGACTGGTCGACCGATGCCCTGGACACCGCGGGCGAATTCGAGGGCGAAGTGGAGGTGACTTTCCCGGATGGTCGCATTCAGACGGCGTTCGCCATTTTGAAATTTCAGGTTCGGGAGCAGTTCTAGCATGGCGGGCCCCGTCCATATCGAGCACGAGATTGTCGTCGCTACTGTCGACGCCTCGGGCACCGTCGTGGCGCGCGCGGATGCCGTGGCCGATCCGCTGGGCCTGAATCCCATCCTGGCGGACCTCGGCCTGGCCGTGGACTACTTCCGCCTAGTGCGGATCCTAAACCGCCTTGAACTGGCGGCGGCCGTCGACTGGCGCGCCGTCGCAGTGGTGGGCCAACGCCGCGATGGCGCAATCGCCTCTGACGTGATCGGCGCCGGCGTTGCCTTCGGCCGGGCCGACGTTGCTGGCGCGTTGGACCGGTTTGCCCTTGGGTTCGTGCGGCTGTCAGCAGGCACCGCAGTGGATTGGGCCCGGCAGCAGGTGCGCTCCATTCGATTCGACGCCGCGGTGGCTGTCGACGTCCTGGCGCTGGCGGTGGCCCGCGAGCGCCGTGATGCAGCCGCGTCGCACGACTCCGGCCAGGTGGTGCTGGAGAACTACGCCCTGGACTATGCCGACGACTACGTCGGCGATGCCACTACCTTTTGAGAGGAATACCCATGAGCAAAATGCTGAACAGCTCCGGCGCCCTGAACCGCGGTGACTTGGAGATAATCGCTTATCGCGGCCGCACCGGGAAGACGGAGCGCTTCGTCATCAAGAACCTGTTCACCGATGACGGCCTGGCGTACCTCGCCGCGCGCGCCGCTGGCGAGGCGGTCGGGGTGATTTCCCACATGGCGCTGGGCACCGGCACGACGCCGGCAGTTGGCACCGACAAGACCCTGGGGGCGGAAATCGGCGGCAGTCGTGCGCCCGTCACCATCTCCGGTGCCGGCCCCCAGCGCCTGTACACCGCGACTTTCGGGGAAGGCGTGGGCTCCGGGCCGGTCACCGAGGCGGGCCTGTTCAATGCGGCCACGGCCGGCACGATGACGAATCGCTCGGTGTTCGGGGTCAAGAACAAGGAACCCGAGGACGTGTTCACGATCAACTGGACGCTGGCGCAGCAGCGCGGGTAAGCCATGCCGCGACTGCTCACCCTCCGGCGCAACCTCGCGCGCCTGCTGACCCGGAACGAGGTCGATGACAACTTCGTCAATGTCGCCTCGGACTTCTCTGGCTCGGCAGATCCTGCGGGCCTGACGGGCGCCTATGTTCTGCCCTACATGCGCTGGGCCGACACTGGTACCGGCTGGCTCAAGCGACGTAATGCCGCGAACGATGGATGGGTGCCGGAGCAGCGTCTGCTTCGGCGCACGGTGCACCCCTTCAGTGCTGGTGAGCTGCCTACGGTCGATGGTGGGCCGATCTATGTGATTGGCCAGGGCATGGCCGAGTTTGACGGCGACGCGGGCAGCTATCGCGTTGTTTCGCCAGTGCCGGTGGGTGCCGTGGCCTGGTGGCCGTCGCGGGTGGCGATTCCTGCCGGCCAGATACCCCAAGATGGCCAGACCGTTACCCGTGCCACATTCCCCGACCTGACCGCGATGGTTGTTGCCGGAAAGCTGCCTGTTGTTCCCGAGGCAGACTGGCTTGCAGACCCGCTTAAGCGTGGCTCCTACACGCTGGGCGATGGGTCAACCACTATTCGCTTACCCGATTTGAACGGCCAGGCCGCAGGATCGGTGGGTGCGGTTGTCGCACGCGGCGACGGCGCTCGGTCGGCAGGCGTGGCCGGCATCATCCAGCGAGACCAATTGGGTCCTATGGCATATACGGTAAGTGACTTCAACCAAGCCTCAAACGTCCTTTTGGATGGCACGGGGAAGGCGGTCCTAACCAGTGGCGCCCTGACATCATCCACCATGCGTACCGTGAATCAGTCGGCCTCGGGCGGCAAGTGGATCGCAAACACCGGCGACGAAACGCGCATGCTCAACGCCACTGGCGTCTGGACTGTGCACGCCTTCGGCACAGTGACAAACCCGGGTGCCGTGGATGCCGCCCAGTTAGCAAGCGATCTTGCCGCGCTATCCGCTGCTGTCCAGACGCTCAACGGCAACCTTGGGTTTGCCATGCTCACGCCCAACAACGGCAACCCCATTGTTGCGAATTCGCGCTACGTAATGCCTAACCCGTTTCCCGGCCATTACGTTTTGTGCATGGCAGAGGTGCTGATGACCGGTGGCT
>NZ_JAELTJ010001438.1 GCF_016428805.1 Achromobacter sp. ASV32 | reverse complement strand
ACCGGGGCCCAGTTGTTCTCCGTTTCGAATATCGCTGCGTTGCTCGCCGCGGCGGGCTCCAGCCCTGCACTCGCCGCAATACCAGCCATAAGGCTCGACACGAGATTGCGGCGCGCCTCAACTTCACCAGGGGTTGCTCCGTTGGACGGCCCCATCAGTGCATTGACAATGCTGCCGGCCCCTGCTCCAAGCGCCCCTGCTCCACAACTGG
>NZ_JAELTJ010000164.1 GCF_016428805.1 Achromobacter sp. ASV32 | reverse complement strand
GGCGCCTCGCACAGGCCGGTAATCGGGCGCCAGGCTAGGCGCGGTCGCCGCCGCGTGGCTGTGCCACGCAAGGTGAGCGCAACGACGCCTGGCGCCCGATTACCGGCCTGCCCGAAGGGTGAGTACCCAAACGAGCGCCTCTCAGCGTTGCCAATGCTCGCCGGGGGCCGGCCACGACTGCGCTTCGCGCCTTGATAGCCACTCATTTGGGTACTCATGCGAGGCGCCTTCTAGTGTCAACAGGCCCTAGCCGGTCCTGTTCCGAGTATGCCCTGCCCGGGCATCGTCCGTGCAACGAGAGACTCCGCAAAAAGGCGTGACCACCATGAACCGTGAAATCTATGACTTTGTCGCGATCGGCCTAGGCCCCTTCAATCTCAGCCTGGCGTGCCTGTCCGCCCCGCTGCCCGGCGTGCGCGCGCTGTTCCTGGACAAGAAGCCGGGCTTCGATTGGCATCCCGGCATGTTGATCGAGGCCTCCACGCTGCAGAACCCGTTCCTGGCGGACCTGGTCAGCCTGGCCGATCCGCGCAGCGAATACAGCTACCTGAATTACTGCAAACAGACAGGCCGCATCTACTCGTACTACATGCGCGAGAACCACTACCTGACGCGCGCCGAGTACAACCGTTATTGCAAGTGGGTCGCGGCCCGCCTGCCCAACCTGCGCTTTAACAGCGATGTGCAAAGCGTGCTGCACGACCCCGAGACGGACACTTACCTGGTGACCGGCCAGCACACCGTCAATGGCGAACGCTTCATGGTCCGTTGCCGCAAGTTGGTGCTGGGGCTGGGCTCGCAGCCCCAGTTGCCCGGCTGCTGCGACCGGCGCGAGGCGCCCTACATCCATAGCGCCGATTACCTGCGCCACAAGGCCCAGTTGCAACGCCGCGCGTCGATCACCGTGATCGGCAGCGGCCAGAGCGCGGCCGAGGTGTTCCACGACCTGCTGCGCGACAGCGACGAACACGATTACAGCCTGGCGTGGATCACGCGGTCGCCGCGGTTCTTCCAGATGGAGAACACCAAGCTGACGCTGGAACTGATTTCGCCGGACTACACCAACTATTTCTACGACCTTCCCGAGGCGCGCCGCCGCGAGATCCTGGCCGAGCAAAGCAGCTTGTACAAGGGTATCAACGCCTCGCTGATCAACCAGATCTACGACCTGCTGGACGAAAAGATCCACAACGGCGACAGGCGCTACACACTGCTGACCAACGCCGAACTGCGCGCCAGCCGCCATGACCGGGCCAGTGGCCGCTACCAGCTGGAATTCCGCCACGTCGATACGGGCCAGCCCTTCTCGCACGCCACCGACGGGCTGGTGCTGGCCACCGGCTATGCGCGCAGCATCCCGTCATGCGTCAATCCCATCCACGACCGCATCGCCTGGGCCGAGGACGGTGGCTACCAGATCGCGCGCAACTACACGATCGACCATGGCGGCAACGAGATCTTCGTGCAGAACAGCGGCCTGCTGAGCCATGGCGTGACCAACCCCGACCTGGGCTTTTGCTGCTACCGCAATTCGCAGATCCTGCGCGAGCTGACGGGTCACGAACACTACGCCATCGAACCGCGCACCGCGCTGCAGGACTTTCGTCCGCCCGCCAGCGGGGTGCTGGGCCACCGCGCGCCGCAGCCCGCGCCCGCTTGCCGCGGCGCGGTGGCGCCGGAACTGATGCCCATGCTGGACGGCCACCGGGCCGCCACGGTCTGACGCCCGGGGAGCCGCCATGATCACCATGACATCCGCCTTTCTCGGCGCCATCGACCGCCAGGCGCGCAGCTGCTACGACGAAGGCCAGGGCCTGACGCTGCGGCCGCTGGACCCGGCCCGGGACGCCGCGCTGCTGCGCCAGTGGTTCTCGATGGACTACGCCCGCTTCTGGTCGATGCAGGAATTTTCCGAAGCCCAGGTACGCGAATTCTATGAAGCGCTGTGCGACAGCGGCCATGCCGGCGCCTGGCTGGGCAGCCACGACGGCCGGCCGGCGTTCCTGGTGGAGTGCTATGACCCCGCGCACGACCAGGTCGGCGAACACTACCCCGTGCGCGCCGGCGACCTGGGCATGCACATCTTCATCGGCCCGCCGCAAGTGCGCATCCCCAATTTCAGCCGCAACGTGATGGCCTTGGTGATGCGCTTCATGTTTGACCGCCTCCAGGCCCAGCGCGTGGTGGTGGAGCCCGACAGCAACAACGCCAAGATCCATGCGCTCAACCTGGCCATGGGTTTTGTCTACACCGGCCAGGCGCGCTTTCGCGAAAAGACCGCCAGCCTCGCCTTTTGCACCCGACAACAGTTTGAACAGGCCCAGCGCCAGGAGTCCACCGTATGAGCACCCAGCCCCACCCCGCCCAGATCGCCAGCCACCTTACCCCGGAGGTCTGGGAAAAAGCGAACCGCCTGCTGGTAAAGAAGGCCATCTCGGAATATGCGCATGAATGGCTGCTGGAGCCGGAGCGCCTGGGCCCTGCGGAGGCCCCGGGCTTTGACCGTTACCGCCTGGTGCTGGCCGACGGCCATGCCGAATACCGGTTCGACGCCCAATTGATGGCCATGCGCCATTGGCGCATTCCGGCCGAGTCGATCAGCAAGACCATGGCGGGCACGCCGGCGCCCCTGGACGCCTTGCAGTTCGTCATCGAGATCCGCGACAAACTGGGCATGCCCGATGACCGCCTGCCCATCTACCTGGACGAAATCACCAGCACCCTGCATGGCAGCGCCTACAAGCACACCCGCGCTGCATTGCCGGCGCCCGAACTGGCGCTGGCCGACTACCAGACCATCGAAACGTCGATGATCGAAGGCCACCCCAGCTTCGTGGCCAACAACGGCCGGCTGGGCTTTGACGCCGAGGACTACCACGTCTATGCGCCGGAATGCGCCAGCCCGATCCGCGTGATGTGGCTGGCCGTGCACAAGGACAACGCGCACTTCGCGTGCCTGTCGACCATGGACTACGACAGCCTGCTGCGCGACGAGCTGGGCGCGGCCACCGTGGCCCGCTACACCGAAACGCTGCGCGACCAGGGCCTGGATCCGGCCGACTACTTCTTCATGCCGTCGCACCCGTGGCAGTGGTTCAACAAGCTGTCGCTGGCGTTCGCGCCCTATGTGGCCACACGCAAGATCGTGTGCCTGGGTTATGGCGACGATGAGTACCTGGCGCAGCAGTCCATCCGCACCTTCTACAACATCAGCCAGCCGGGCAAGCACTATGTGAAGACCTCGCTGTCGATCCTGAACATGGGCTTCATGCGGGGACTGTCGCCCTACTACATGTCCGGCACGCCCGCGATCAACGAATACCTGCATGGCTTGATCTCGTCAGACCCGTGGCTGCGTGAGAACGGCTTCACGATCCTGCGCGAGGCGGCTTCGCTGGGCTTTCGCAATTATTACTACGAAGCCGCCATTGCCGTGGACACGCCGTACAAAAAGATGTTCTCGGCGCTGTGGCGCGAAAACCCCATGGCACTGATCGGGCCGCAGCAGCGCCTGATGACCATGGCAGCGCTGCTGCACGTGGACCCCGACGGCCAGGCGCTATTGCCGGCGCTGATCCGTGCCTCCGGGCTGGATGCTGCCGCATGGCTCGAGCGCTACGTCGATGCCTACCTGACGCCGCTGGTGCATTGCTTTTATGCGCACGACCTGGTGTTCATGCCGCACGGCGAGAACGTGATCCTGGTGATCGAGGACCACGTGCCGGTGCGCGCCTTCATGAAGGACATCGCCGAGGAATCGTCGATTCTGAACCCGCACGCCACGCTGCCCGAAAACGCCCGCCGCCTGGCCGCCGACGTGCCCGAGGAATACAAGCTGCTGACCATCTTCGTGGACGTGTTCGAGGGCTACTTCCGCCATCTGTCGCAGGTGCTGGCCGACAACGGCACGATGCGGGAAGACGCATTCTGGAAGCTGGTGGCCGGCCGCGTCATCGCCTATCAGGAGGCCCATCCCGAGCGGCGCGAAAAGTACCGCCAGTACGACCTGTTCGCGCCAGAGATGATCCATTCTTGCCTGAACCGCCTGCAGCTGGCCAACAACCTGCAGATGGTCAACCTGGCCGACCCGATCGGCAGCTTCCAGATGGCGCCTAACCTGGCCAACCCCATCGCGCCCTATCGGCCCGCATGGCTGGCGGCCCCGGACGCCGCCGACGCCGCGCGGGCGCTTGCATGAACCGCGAGCTGGACGATCTGCTGGACCTGACCGGCCGCCTGGTGCCCGGGCTGACGGGCCAGGTCGCGCCGGCCGCGGGTCCGGCCATCCGTCCGGGCGCCGACAACGCCGCGCTGATCGCGCAGCTGCGCGATTGCTGGCAGCGCCGCTATCCGGAAGCCGGGCCGCACTACCTGGCCCTGCGCTGCTGGGGGCTGCTGATCTGGCAGCCCGTGTACCTGAGCGTGATCGCCGTGCACCGCAGCGCGATCGTGCCCGACCTGTCCGGCATGAACCAGCCGGTGCCGCCCGACGGCTTCGTGATCGGCTACACGCTGGACCGCCACGAACCCCTGCGCGGCGCGCTGCACGAACGCAGGCAGGCCGCCGCCGCGCAATTGCGCAACATCTGCGCAACCTTCTACCGCGAGCTGACCCAGGTGCTGCGGGTCAGTCCGCGCGCCGCCGAGAGCATGCAGGCCGATTGCGTGTTGTACGCCCTGCTGGCCGCGCGCCAGGACGACAGCGCAGCGGCCAATGCCTGGGCCCAGCAGCAGGCCAGCCCGTGGCTGAGCCTCCTGGGTATCGGCGGACGCAGCGGCTACCTGACCTACGCGCGCGCGACGCTGCCGGTCATCGCTGTTGACCGGCAGGTCTGCTGCCACTACTTCCGCAGGCGCGACGGCGACTATTGCAGCACCTGCCCCAAATTGGATCTTGCCGAACGCATCGCCCGCATCGACGCCGAGAGCGCCGTGCCCGCCTGAAGGGCGGCCCCGCAGGCCGTGCGTGTTGGCACAAGGAGTCGGATATGACGGACATTGGCCGCCTGGAGCATGTGCAACAGGCGTTGAGCCCGCTGCACGTTCGGGCCTATTTCGACGAAGCCCTGTTCGCCCGCGAGCAGGAACGCATATTCAAGCAATCGGCCCTGTACGTGGGCCACGAGAAGGGCGTGCCCGAGCCGGGCGACTGGCGCCGCCTGCCCAACGAGGAAGGCGGCCGCGTGCTGGTGCGCAACGCCCGCGGCGTGGAACTGGTGTCCAACGTGTGCCGCCACCGCCAGGCGCTGATCCTGGGCGGCGAAACGGGCGCGGTCACGGGTCCGGGCAATCCGTCGGGCAACCTGGCGGCCACCGGGGGCAACATCGTGTGCCCGCTGCATCGCTGGACCTACGACAACCAGGGGCATATCCTGGGCGCGCCGCAGTTTCCCAGCACGCCGTGCCTGAACCTGCCGCGCTTTCCCCTGAAGAACTGCCACGGGCTGCTGTTCGAAGGCCCGCGCGATCCGCAGCGCGACCTGGGCAAGCTGTTCACCCGGCCAGAGTTCGATTTTTCGGACTATGTGCTGGACCATGTGGAAGTGCACCAGTGCAACTACAACTGGAAGACCTTCATCGAGGTGTACCTGGAGGACTATCACGTGGGGCCGTTCCACCCCGGACTGGGACGCTTCGTGACCTGCGACGACCTGAGCTGGGAATTCGGCCAGCAGTACAGCCTGCAACGCGTGGGAGTGCACGATTCGCTGGAAAAGCCCGGCTCGGATGTGTATGCGGACTGGCATGACACGCTGATGCGCTATCGCGGCGGGTCGGCGCCGGACTTCGGCGCGATCTGGGTGACGTACTTCCCTACCCATATGATCGAGCTCTATCCGCACGTGCTGGTTCTGTCCACGCTGTATCCCAAGAGCCCGCAGGAAACCATCAACATCGCCGAGTTCTACTACCCCGAGGAAATCGCGCTGTTCGAACGCGAATTCGTCGAGGCCCAGCGCGCGGCCTACATGGAAACCGCGATCGAGGACGACGAGATCGGCGAACGCATGGACGCGGGCCGCCTGGCGCTGCTGCGCCGCGGCGTCTCGGAAAGCGGACCGTACCAATCGCCGATGGAGGACGGCATGCAGCACTTCCATGAGTGGTACCGGGACATCATGGGCGACCAGCTGGGCGATTGCGCCGCGCCGTCATAACGCACGGTCATCAGGCAGCGGGGGAACATGTCGGCGCGTAAGACAGTGGCGTGGCAAGAACGGGAAAGCCCCGGCAACAATGCGAATATATGTTATTCTCATTCGCACATTTGGCGCTGTCATGGACACTGCCAAGGGCTCATCCCGTAACGCGAGTGACGATCTTGAACCCATCTGCCTCCCCCGCCCAATTCACCGTCGCCGATTTCAACCGCATGGGCGACCAGAGCGGTTTCCGCTACCGGCTGCCGCAGCTGGATCGCGCGGTTCGCAGCGACCCCGACACCCTCTGCATCGCCGAAGGCCGCGTCGAAAAATGCGCCATCCGCCCCGGCCTGACGCTGGTGCTGTCCGACGTGCGCGTGCATCAGCACTACGAAGCCACCTCGATGATGTCGCCGCGTTTTTCGGCCATCGTGATGCTGCAAGGCCGCGCCCAGACCCGCATCGATCACCATGAAGACGTCCGCCTGACCGCCCATAGCGGCGTCAGCGCGCTGTATGGCGACACGGTCGCCATGACCGGCACGCACGCGGCCGGGCAGCGGCTGCGCAGCGTCAACCTGTCGCTGTCCGACCCGGATAGCGCGGGCGACGACCAGACCAGCGAAATGATCTGGAAGGCGCTGCGTTCGCCGGCCCTGCGGCTGCGCCGCTGGCAGGTGCCGGGCCACCTGCTGCAGGCCATCGAGCATCTGCTGGACTGCGCCTGGGACGGCCCGCTGCAGCACATGCTGCGAGATGGCGTGGCCACGCAGTTGCTGGCCCACGCCCTGGCCTCGCTGGAAGCCGGCCCGCCGACCGAAAACGCGGTGTCCGAACGCGACCGCCAATTGCTGGAGCGGGTGCGCGAGCGCCTGCACAGCGCGCCCGGCGAAGAGCACACGCTGGACGATCTGGCGCGGCTGGCCTGCATGAGCCCCAGCACGCTGCGCGCCAAGTTCCAGGCCACCTACCAGCGCTCGGTATTCAGCTGGCTGCGCGAGCGCCGGCTGGAAGTCGCCCGCGAACAACTGGCCCAGGGTTGCAGCGTGCAGCAGGCGGCGCACTTCGTGGGCTACCGCCATGCCACCAACTTCGCCACGGCGTTTCGCGAACGCTACGGCATCGCGCCCAGCGAGCTGAACTGAGCGCTGCGGCCATGCGCGGGTTGCCCGGCAACCGCGGGTCCGCCGCGCCATCCGGCGCCTCGTCCGACGCGGTCTGCGGCGCCTTACGGCGGCGCCCATTGCACTTGCGGCGTTGCCCATTCATTGCCGGCCCGCGCGCGGGCGACCATGCGGCAGAGCTTCCCGCCCCGGGAAGCGCCAGCCATGGATGCCATCGTGCCGCGCCCCGAATCCCCGCCTTCCTTTCCCGTCATGGTGCTGATGCTGGGCCTGCTGGCCTGCGTCGCGCCCGCCACCATCGACGCCTACCTGCCCGCCTTCGGGGCGCTGGGCCGGGAATTCGCGGTGTCGCAGGAAACCGTGCAGCTGACCCTGGGCGTCTACATGGCCTGCTACGCGTCCATGCTGCTCCTGCATGGCACGCTGTCGGATTCGCTGGGCCGCCGCCGCATCGTGCTGACCGCGCTGGGCGTATACCTGTGCGGCACGCTGATGGCGGCGCTGGCCCCCGGCTTTGGCTGGCTGCTGGCCGGCCGCGCGGTGCAGGGCCTGTCGGCCGGCGCCGGCATCGTGGTGGGCCAGGCCATCATCCGCGACTGCTACGACGGAGTGCTGGCGCGCCGCGCCATGTCGTACCTGATCCTGGTGTTCAACCTGTCGCCGGCGCTGGCACCCATCATCGGCGGCTACCTGGCCGCGCACCAGGGCTGGCGCTCGGTCTTTCTGCTGCTGGCCGTGCTCGCGGGCGCGGCCGGGTGGCTGTGCGCACGGCGCCTGCCCGAAACCCTGCCGCCCGCCCGCCGCCAGGTGCTGTCCTGGCGCACGCTGGCAGCCAACTACGGCCGCGTGCTGGGCGACCGGCGCTACGTCTCGCTGGGCCTGGCGTTCAGCCTGCTGTTCGCCGGCCAGGGCTTTCTGATCGGCGCGGCGCCCGACTTCATCGCCAATGTGCTGGGGCTGCCGGAAACGGATTTCGCCTACCTGTTCGTGCCGCTGGTGGTGGGCGCGATGGCCGGGGCACTGCTGGCCGCGCGCAAGGCCGGCCAGTGGCCGGATTCGCGCATCACGCTGCTGGCCTATCTGCTGATGGGCGGCAGTTGCCTGGCCAACGTGCTGTATGTGGCCGCCGCCGCAACGCCCCGGTTGCCCTGGGCGGTGCTGTTGCCTGGCCTGTTCACCTGCGGGCTGGCGATGTCGGTGCCGGCCATGACGCTGCGCATCCTGGCACGGGTGCCCGACCTGTCCGGCACGGCGGCATCGGTGCTCGGATTCATGCAGATGTTGACATTCTCGGTGGTCAGCGGCTGGTGCGTGCCGCTGGTCTATGGACAACCGCTGCGATTGGCCATGGCGATGCTGGTCTGCGTGGCGGCCAGCGCGGCGGGTTGGGCCTGGCTGCAACGCAGCGCCGCGCCCATGGCCAAAGCAGAGGCGGGATAGGCCGGCGGCGTTTGCCATATGCATCGCATCATCCGGCATACCCTGGCGGGCGCGTAAAAAACAATAATTCTCATTACCAAAAATTTCCGCTGGAGCCCGCCCTCATGCCGTCCGTTCTGCCCTCGCCCGCCGCCCGTTTGCGCCGGGCGCGTCCTCTTGTCTACGCGATTCAGACGGCTCTGTTCTGCTCCGCCCTGACCCACCAGCACGCTGGCGCCCAGAGCGCGGCGGCGTCAGCGCCGGTTGCGCCCTCGTCCGAGGACGCTGGCGGCGTGGCCCAGTTGCCCGCCGTCACGGTCAGCGGCGCGGGCATCCCCGGCACCACCGAAGGCACCCATGCGTACAACACCGACGCGATGAGCACGGCCACCGGCCTGACCCTGTCACCGCGCGAAACCCCGCAATCGGTCAGCGTGGTGACGCGGCAGCAGATCGAGGACCAGGGCCTGCGGGACACCGGCGCCATCCTGGCCAGCGCGCCGGGCATCTCGGTCACGCGCAGCGACAGCAACCGGCTGTCGTTCTCGTCGCGCGGCTTTGCAATCGACAACTTCCAGTTCGACGGCCTGAACACGCCCATCCTGAGCCAGTGGAACTACGGCGCCACCGACATGGATGCGGCCATCTACGACCGGGTTGAAATCGTGCGCGGCGCCACCGGCCTGATGACCGGCTCGGGCAACCCGTCCGCGGCGGTGAACTTCATCCGCAAGAAGCCGCTGCGCGAATTCGCGCTGTCGGGCAGCGCCAGCGCCGGCAGCTGGGATTACCTGCGCGGCGACCTGGACCTGTCCACGCCCGTCACCGAGAACGGCCGCATCCGTTCGCGCTTCGTGGCCGCCTATAGCCAGGGCGACAGCTACGTGACCTTCCTGGATTCGCGCAAACGCACCTTCTACGGCGTGATCAGTGCCGACCTGACGCCGGACACCGTGTTGACGGCCGGCCTGGAATACCAGCGCAACCAGAGCAACGGCTTCGGCAGCGGCTTTCCGCTGTTCTACAGCGACGGCTCGCGCACCGACTTCAACCGTTCGGTGGCCAACAACACGCCGTGGGCCCGCATCGACACCGAAAGCACCACCACGTTCGTGGACCTGACGCACCGCTTCGCCAACGATTGGAAGGTACGCGCCGCCTATAGCCACAACGACGGCGACTACCGCATGAAACAGCTGTACCGCGGCGGCTACCCCAATCGTGCCACCGGCGCCGGCATGAGCAGCTCGTTCAACAACTACGACGGCGACCGCTCGCGCGACGACATCCACCTGACGGTATCGGGTCCGTTCCAATTGCTGGGCCGCAAACACGAACTGGCGCTGGGCTGGATGAGCGTGAACGACCACAGCAACATCGGCCAATACCTGATGACCGGCGCCAAGCCGGCCATCGGCAGCTTCTTCGACTGGCGTCAGGACCACATTGCCGAACCCAAGTGGTCCGGCAACAAGACGGCGGCGGACGACATGCGGGTCAAGCAGACCGGCGCGTATGCCGTGGGCCGCTTTGCGCTGGCCGATCCGCTGCACCTGATCGTCGGCGGACGCTGGAGCAATTGGGAAACCAACCAGACCTACTTCGGCAGCAAGCGCGAATACAAGATCAACGATCAGTTCACGCCCTATGCCGGCCTGATCTACGACATCAACAGCACCTATACCGCCTACGCCAGCTACACCGAGATCTTCCAGCCGCAGAATGCGCGCACGCCCAGCGGCTCGATCCTGCCGCCCATCGACGGCAAGAGCTACGAAGTCGGCGTGAAGGCGGCCTATCTGGATGGCCTGCTGAACGCGGCCGTGTCGCTCTACCAGACCCGTCAGAACAATCTGGCGCAGGCCATTGCCGGCGAGTCCGTCAGCGGGCTGCCGGGCACGCAGGCGTATCGCGCGGCATCCGGGGCCAAGGTCGAAGGCTTCGAACTGGAAACCAACGGCCAGCTCGCGCCCGGCTGGAACATCGGCGCCAGCTACACCCATTTCACTGCCAAGGACGCGGACGGCAAGCCCATCAACACCAGCCATCCGCGCAGCCTGTTCAAGCTGTACACCACCTACCGGCTGCCCGGCGACCTGCATCGCCTGACGGTCGGCGGCGGCCTCGACTGGCAGAGCCGCATGTTCCAGTCCGCGGCCAGCCCGCGCGGCAATGTGGACGTGGAACAAGGCAGCTACGCGCTGGTCAACCTGATGGCGCGCTTCGATTTTTCCAAGCAGGTCTCGGCCACCCTGAACCTGAACAACGTCTTTGACAAGCAGTACTACGACCAGATCGGCTTTTTCAGCCAGGGCTGGTATGGCGCGCCCCGCAACGTCATGCTGACGGTGCGCGCGCAATATTGAGACAAGGCCGGACACGTCCCCATGCCAAGGAGCACAGCGGCACAATGCGGTTGAATCGGGTTGATACGGCGCGTTTGCGCCAGCACGCCGCGGCCATCGCCGCGGCGTTGGCGCTGGCCGCGGCGCTGGCCGCGTGCGATCGCGCGCCGCCTGCGCCCGCCGCGGGTTCATCGTCCAGCGCGGCGTCTGTCTCTTATACACATCTCCGAGCCCACGAGACCTAATAACCGATCTCGTTTGGCGTGGTGTGGGTGGTGGGGGGGGGGGGGGGGGGGGGGGGGGGGGGGGGGGGGGGGGGGGGGGGGGGGGGGGGGGGGGGGGGGGGG
>NZ_JAELTJ010001437.1 GCF_016428805.1 Achromobacter sp. ASV32 | reverse complement strand
CCCCCCCCCCCCCCCCCCCCCCCCCCCCCCCCCCCCCCCCCCCCCCCCCCCCCCCCCCCCCCCCCCCCCCCCCCCCCCCCCCCCCCCCCCCCCCCCCCCCCCCTTTTCAAGCCGAAGCCGGCATACGAGATCGGTTATTAGGTCTCGTGGGCTCGGAGATGTGTATAAGAGACAGGTTTCGTCCTGGGGCCCATGGTCGAAGAGAACTTCCGCCGCGCCTTGCTGTTGTCGCGCGGTGACCTGGCGGTGTT
>NZ_JAELTJ010001436.1 GCF_016428805.1 Achromobacter sp. ASV32 | reverse complement strand
CCCCCCCCCCCCCCCCCCCCCCCCCCCCCCCCCCCCCCCCCCCCCCCCCCCCCCCCCCCCCCCCCCCCCCCCCCCCCCCCCCCCCCCCCCCCCCCCCCCCCCCTTTACAAGCCGAAGACGGCATACGAGATCGGTTATTAGGTCTCGTGGGCTCGGAGATGTGTATAAGAGACAGGCCAGAGGCCACCGTGGTGGTACCCAGGTAGCTATTGGTGCCGGTCAGCACCAGCGTGCCCGCGCCCAGCTTGGCC
>NZ_JAELTJ010000163.1 GCF_016428805.1 Achromobacter sp. ASV32 | reverse complement strand
CTGAAAGTGTCGGGAAACACTTTCAAGAATTCGACCACATCAAGTGGTCGGGGCGAGAGGATTCGAACCTCCGACTCCTGCGTCCCGAACGCAGTACTCTACCAGGCTGAGCTACGCCCCGAGTCTTATTACTCTTACTACTCTTAGTCCTCCGACTCTCAGTCTTTCGACATCCAGTCTTCCGACTACTGACTTCGTCGCGCTCAGTGCAACCAAATCATCTTCTTTTCGCTTTAGCTACCTAGGGGTGTTATCCCCTTCGGTTTTGGTGAACTGCCTTGGCTTCCCTTTTTGTTGCCCTTTCTGAGCAACTTCAGGTCAGCGATCTCTATTCACCGCGAAAGCGCAGAATTCTAACAGAGAATTTAGAAAAGGGGAAACGGGGTAATTCGACAGGGCTTCGCGGGCCCGGTCCGCCTCGGCCACGGCGGCCTGGCGCGCGTGCTCCAGCGCGTCCGTTGCCTGGATGGCGGCGGCCACGGCGGCGAAGTCGGCGTCGCCCGTCTTGATGGCGTCGCGGATCAATTGCTGCTGCGGCGGCGTACCCACTTCCATCACGCGGATCAGCGGCAGCGTCGGCTTGCCTTCGCGCAGGTCGTCGCCCACGTTCTTGCCCAAGGCGGTTGCATCTCCGCTGTAGTCCAGCACGTCATCCACCAACTGGAACGCGGTGCCGACGTGCCGGCCGTAAGCGGCTGCGGCGGCTTCCTGCTCGGGCGTGGCGCCCGCCAGCACGGCGCCCACCTGGGCGGCGGCTTCGAACAGCTTGGCGGTCTTGTAGCGCACCACCTGCAGATAGCGTTCCTGCGACACGTCCGGGTCATGCACGTTCAAGAGCTGCAGCACCTCGCCTTCGGCGATCACCGTGGTGGCCTCGGACAGGATGCTCATGATGCGCATCGAGTCCGCCTCGACCATCATCTCGAACGAACGCGAATACAGATAGTCGCCCACCAGCACGCTGGCGGCGTTGCCGAACACCGCGTTGGCGGTCTCGCGGCCGCGGCGCAGGTCGGATTCATCGACCACGTCGTCGTGCAGCAGCGTGGCCGTGTGGATGAACTCGACCACGGCGGCCAGCAGCTGGTGATGCGTCCCTTCATAGCCCAGGGCGCGCGCCACCATCAGCACCATCGCCGGGCGCATGCGCTTGCCGCCCGCCCCAATGATGTAATCGCCGATCGTACGGATCAACACCACATCGGAGTTCAGCCGCTCGCGGATAACCGCATCGACGGCTTTCATATCGTCAGCTATGGGGGCAACAAGCGCGGGGAGATTCAAGACGTATCCGGAGTGTGAAACGAGCCATGCGTGACAGCTCTTACCGCTGGGCCGCCAGGATGGCGGGGGATTCGACCAGCGATTATACGGGGTGTCACGAACCGTAGCCGGACCTCGCAGCGCCCGCCGCCCGGGGGCCGGACACTGCCATGGCCCCGGCCATCATCAGGCCCCGTTTCCCCCCGCCCGGCCTGCTCCACGCGGCGGCCACGCCACACCTAAGCCCTTACCCCGCAAGCGCTTTTTGACTTTTCCCCAGCCCCACGCTAATATCCTCGATTCGGTCAGTGATGGCCGAATTACGTCGGTGAATTACGCACTACATGCCCAGCGCGTCTATGCATTGCCCGCCAGAACATCCAGGCCGGCAAAAATAGATGAAACCGCGCCAGGCAGGTACCGCCAGCCCAGCAGGGATGGCTGCGAATAAGCCCATTTACCTATTTAAGGAATACCCCATGTACGCGGTCGTAAAAACCGGTGGCAAGCAGTACCGTGTTGCCATTGGCGAAAAACTCAAGATAGAACAGATACCGGCAGACATTGGGCAAGAAATCACCCTGGATCAAGTGCTGTCCGTGGGCGAAGGCGACCAACTGAAAGTTGGCACGCCCCTCGTCTCGGGCGCCGTGATCAAGGCAACGGTTCTTGCGCAAGGCCGCCACGACAAGGTCAAGATCTTCAAGATGCGCCGTCGCAAGCACTATCAGAAGCGTCAGGGCCACCGTCAGAACTACACCGAAATCCGCATCGAAGCCATCACGGCTTGAGAAGCGACTCGGTACCACATTAGCAGGAGCTAAACATGGCACAGAAAAAGGGCGGCGGCTCTACGCGAAACGGACGCGACTCAGAATCGAAGCGTCTGGGCGTCAAGGCTTTCGGCGGTGAACTGATTCCCGCTGGTTCGATCATCGTGCGTCAGCGCGGTACCCGTTTCCACGCTGGCGTTAACGTCGGCATGGGCAAGGACCACACCCTGTTCGCGCTGATCGACGGCAAGGTTCAATTCGGCTTCAAGGGCGCGTTGAACAAGCAAACCGTTTCGATCGTCGCCGCCGAGTAATCGGCCCGAGCGTCCGCGGCCAACGCGGCGGACGCAGCACGATCCGGCCAGTGGCACGGTCGCTTTCCAGCGATCTGCCGCCAGCCAGAACGGCAAAAGCCCTGTCGCACGCGGCAGGGCTTTTTTTCCTTCCGGGCCACCGCAACCGCGGCGCGGCCCCTTAATCATTACACGCGCAGACATCATGAAATTCGTAGACGAAGCCACCATCGAAGTCGTCGCCGGCAAAGGCGGCAATGGCGTGGCGAGCTTTCGCCGCGAAAAATTCATCCCCAAAGGCGGCCCGGATGGCGGCGACGGCGGACGAGGCGGCTCGATTTACGCGGTGGCCGATCGCAACATCAATACGCTGATCGACTTCCGCTACGCCCGCCTGCATCGCGCCAAGGGTGGCGAAAATGGCCGCGGCTCCGACCAATACGGCGCGGCCGCCCCGGACATCACGCTGCGCGTGCCTGTCGGCACCATCATCCATGACGCCGAAACCGGCGAAGTCCTGTTCGACCTGAACACGCATGAGCAGAAAGTCGTGCTCGCAGCAGGCGGCCAGGGCGGCATGGGCAACATCCACTTCAAGTCCAGCCTGAACCGCGCGCCGCGTCAATGGACGCCCGGCAAGGAAGGCGAGCACCGCTACCTGCGCATGGAACTGAAGGTGCTGGCGGACGTGGGCCTGCTGGGCCTGCCGAACGCCGGCAAGTCCACGCTGATCACCCGCATCTCGAATGCCAAGCCGAAGATCGCGGACTACCCCTTCACCACCCTGCACCCCAACCTGGGCGTGGTGCGCACGTCGCCGTCGCGCAGCTTCGTCGTCGCGGACATCCCCGGCCTGATCGAAGGCGCCTCCGAAGGCGCGGGCCTGGGCCACTTGTTCCTGCGCCATCTGGCGCGCACCCGCGTGCTGCTGCACCTGGTGGATGTGTCCACCCCCGATCCCGACGCGGATCCGGTCGAGCAGGCCGTGAAAGACGCGCGCGCCATTGTCGAAGAACTGCGCCGCTACGACCCCGAGCTGGCCGAGAAGCCCCGCTGGCTGGTGCTGAACAAACTGGACATGGTGCCCGACCCCGAAGACACCAAGCGCCGCTTCCTCGATCTGTACGACTGGAAGGGCCCCGTGTTCGCGATTTCCGGCCTGACCGGCGAGGGCACGCAAGACCTGCTCTACGCCCTGCAAGACTACCTGGATGCCGAGCGCGACAAGGAACACGTGTCGCAAGACCAGGCCGACGGCAGCTACGTGGCGCCGGACCCGCGCTTTGACGACAAGCGCTCGGACGCAGACAAGCCCGCGCCGCGTGGCGGTGACGAATAAGCCATAATCGCAGTCCTTCCGATTACGTCTTTTCTCGCCGCAGCCGGGCCCCATCATGTCTGCTGAATCACCCGCCGTTTCCGTCGTCACCCACGCCCAGCGTCTGGTCGCCAAAGTCGGCTCGTCGCTGGTCACCAATGAAGGCCGCGGCCTGGACCGCGCCGCGGTCGCGCACTGGGCCGCACAGATCGCGGCCTTGCACAAGCAAGGCAAGCAGATCGTGCTGGTATCCAGCGGCGCCATCGCCGAGGGCATGGCCCGCCTGGGCTGGCGCAAACGGCCGTCGGTCATGCACGAATTGCAGGCCGCCGCCGCGGTAGGCCAGATGGGCCTGTGCCAGGCCTACGAAGCGGCGTTCGCCGAATACGGCCTGCGCACCGCGCAGATCCTGCTGACCCACGAAGACCTGGCCGACCGCCACCGCTATCTGAATGCGCGCAGCACGATATTCGCGCTGCTGCGCCTGGGCGTGGTGCCTATCGTGAACGAGAACGACACGGTGGTCACCGACGAAATCCGCCTGGGCGACAACGATACGTTGGGCGCGCTGGTCACCAATCTGATCGAAGCCGACACGCTGATCATCCTGACGGACCAACGCGGCCTGTACGACGCCGACCCTCGCAAGAACCCCGACGCCAAGTTCATGGCGCACGCCCAGGCCGGCGATCCGGCCCTGGAAGCCATGGCCGGCGGCGCCGGCAGCGGCATCGGCACCGGCGGCATGCTGACCAAGGTGCTGGCTGCCAAGCGCGCCGCGCACAGCGGCGCCCACACCGTCATCGCATCGGGCCGCGAGCGCAACGTGCTGACGCGACTGGCGCAAGGCGAATGCATCGGCAGCGAGCTGCGCGCCGTGCTGCCGGTATGGTCCGCCCGCAAGCAATGGCTGGCCGACCACCTGCGCCTGCGCGGCCGCGTGGTGCTGGACGACGGCGCCGTGCAAGCGCTGCTGCGCGAAGGCAAGAGCCTGCTGCCGATCGGCGTGATCGAGGTTGAGGGCGAATTCGGCCGCGGCGACGTGGTGGCTTGCGTCGACAGCCAAGGCCGCGAATGCGCACGCGGCCTGATCAACTATTCGTCGGCCGATACCCGCCGCATCCTGCGCCAGCCATCGTCGCAGATCGCCCGCATCCTGGGCAGCATGACCGACCCCGAGCTGATGCACCGCGACAACCTGGTCGTGCTCTGACGCGACCCGCCACGCAGGCCGGCGCACACCGGCCTGCCGGCAGCGCCCGCCCTAGCGCGGATCTGCCGCCCTGCCCTGCGGCAGCAGCATGTACCCCCACCCCCGCACCGCCAGCACCGGCAATTCGAAGTTGAGTCGCCGCGCCTTGGCGCGCAGGCGCGACACCAGCACGTCCACCCGCCGCGCTCCGTCTTGGGGGTCGCGTTCAGCGCCAGGGAAAAAACCTTCGCGATGCAGGCACTGCCCCGGCGCATTCAACAGACTGACAAAAAAAGCACGCTCAGTGTGGGTCAAGGGCAGCCGTTCCCCCGCAGGTCCGGAGAGCGTGCGGCCGCGAGCATCGACACGCCATCGCGGCACCTCGCCGGGCGCCTGACGCCCGCCGCGAACCAGGTTGCGCAACACCGCATCCCATTCGGCCTCGGTCGCATATGGCGGCACGCAAGCGTGCGCGCCGGCATCCAGCGCGGCAATGCGCGCCTGCGGGCAATTGGGTGAAGACTGCCAGACCACCGCCGCGCCCGGTCTGGCCAGGCGCAGCGCGGCGATGAGTTCCGGCAGACGCGGCGTCGCGCCCAGCAACGCGATGGCGTCTGCGGATTCATGGCGCAGACGTGCCAGCAGATCGTCCGGCGAGCGGCACCGGCTGACTCGCCAGCGAAACTGGCGTAAGGTATGGACAAAGTTATTGCACGCCATTCCATCAAGTTGCACAACGAGGACGTGACCTATCTCCTGCATGCGATCGTCTCCCCGAACTTATCACTTAAGTAATATTTATAGCTACCAAAGTGCCCAAGGCGCAAGCTTCAATCGACGCGTGAAAACATTTTCAGACCGACTGAAGCACGCTCGTCTTTTGCGTGGCCACACGCAGAAGACCGTCGCACGCCTGGCGCGCCTATCGCAAAGCGCGATCGGTAGCTATGAGAGCGGATTGCGGCACTCCAGCCGTTCGCTGCGCAAGCTGGCGCAAGTCCTGAAAGTCGAGCTGGAATGGCTGGAAACCGGCAAAGGTCCCATGGAGCTTCCCATGGAGGGCTACGACCTGAGCGATACGCTGCCGTCCACCGGCGTGTCCGAATCGCTGCCGCGTCCGGCTGGCCGCCGGCCACGCCCGCAAGCGCCCTGGCCTTTCCCCAATATCGCCCCCGCCCAGTTCGACACACTGACGCCGGACGACCGGGCCATGCTCGAAGCCCTGGCGCAGACCTTCATTGAAACGACGCAGGCGCGCCGCGGCATCAAGCCGCGCGGCCGCAAGGTCGGTTGACCTGCGCATACGCGTTCGCCGCAGCATAAAAAAAGCCCGGCATGACCGGGCTTTTTCGTGCCTGCCGGGAAATCAGGGCTTGGCGGGCGCGGGTGCCGGCGCGGCGCCAGCGGCCGGGGCCGCTTCGCCACGGATCCGGGCGGCGATGTCGGACGCGGCCTGCGCCGACGGCACGCCAAAGGCGAGCACGCCGCGATTCAGCGGTTCGGCGATGCGCGGGGCAGCGATCAGTTCGCGGTCAATGACCAGCGCCAGCATGTTGCCGATGTTCTGGCTGCTGACTTCGGTCAGCTTGCGGGTCCCCGTTTCCGAGAAGCGCAGACCCACGAAGTTATTGCCCTGGCGATCGACCAGCGCCGCGGCTTCGGTCAGGTCAGCGCGGGTCAGTACCGGCTGCTGCTGCAGGTAGATCTTGCCGTCGGGCAGGCTCAGTTCAACCATGCCGGCGCCCGGCTGGGCCTGGGCCACATAGAACTCGACGATCGAAGCGGCAGCGGGCTGTTGCGTGGCGGGCTGCTGTTGGCCAGCGGTGTCGGGCGTGCCGGCAGCGCCGGATTTGGTCGGGGCGGTCTTGCAACCAGCAAGCGCAAGGGTCATGACGACCAGGGCCGGCGCCAATTTGCGTAGGGTCAGTTGCATGCTCGATTCCTTCTTAAGTGGACTGGAGCCGAAGGACTGACCCCCGGCTGACGGAAAAAGTGTACAGAACATGTATGGCAGTGTCTCCGCAGTCTGATTCCAAATGTAAATCGGTACTACCACCGCGGCCTCGCCCTCATTCACGGTCGATCCACCGCGTGCCCGCTCACGCTGCCGCGCCGCAGCATCCCCGGCATTCGCCCGCAGGCCGGGCAGGCTCTATACTTCGCTTTCGCGCAGGGGTACTCGTCGCGCCTTAACGGTCCGACGTGTTGAGAGAGTCCCTTCGTACCAGTACGGATAATGCCGATGCTGGGAGCCGTATTCCCGCCATGCCCCACATGGCGGGAGTCCATTCCCGATCGGCTCCAAACCATTTCGCTTGGAGCTTTCCATGAACGCCAATCCCAAATTCCTGGCCGCCACCGCCGAAGTCGACGCGGCCGCGGTCGCCCCGTTGCCCAAATCCCGCCGGGTCTACGAAGTCGGTTCCCGTCCCGACATCCGCGTACCCTTTCGCGAGATCGAGCAGGACGACACCCCGACGATGTTCGGCGGCGAAAAGAACCCGCCCCTGACCGTCTACGATTGCAGCGGTCCCTACACCGACCCTGACGTCAAGATCGACATCCGCCGCGGCCTGCCTGAACTGCGCCGCGCCTGGATCGAAGAGCGCGGCGACACGGAAGTGCTGCCGGGCCCCACCAGCGACTACGGCAAGGAACGCCTGACCGATCCCAAGCTGACGGCCATGCGCTTCGACCTGCAGCGCCCGCCCCGCCGCGCGGTGGCCGGCGCCAATGTGTCGCAGATGCACTATGCGCGCCGCGGCATCATCACGCCTGAAATGGAATACGTGGCGATCCGCGAAAGCCTGCGCCGCGAACACTACCTGCAAACGCTGCGCGACAGCGGCCCCGATGGCGAAAAGATGGTCAAGCGCCTCTTGCGCCAGCACCCGGGCCAATCTTTCGGCGCCGCCATCCCGGCTGCCATCACGCCTGAATTCGTACGCGACGAAATCGCCCGCGGCCGCGCCATCATCCCGGCGAACATCAATCACCCCGAAGTCGAGCCGATGGCCATCGGCCGCAACTTCCTGGTGAAGATCAACGCCAACATCGGCAATTCCGCGGTCAGCTCCGGCATCGGCGAAGAAGTCGAAAAGATGACCTGGGCGATCCGCTGGGGCGGCGACACGGTGATGGACCTGTCCACCGGCAAGCACATCCACGAAACCCGCGAGTGGATCATCCGCAACTCGCCGGTGCCGATCGGCACGGTGCCGATCTACCAGGCGCTGGAAAAGGTCGACGGCAAGGCCGAAGAACTGACCTGGGAAATCTTCCGCGACACGCTGATCGAGCAAGCCGAGCAAGGCGTGGACTACTTCACGATCCACGCCGGCGTACGCCTGCCGTTCATCCCGATGACGGCCGACCGCATGACGGGCATCGTGTCGCGCGGCGGCTCGATCATGGCCAAGTGGTGTCTGGCGCACCACAAGGAAAGCTTCCTCTACGAACGCTTCGAGGAAATCTGCGAAATCATGAAGGCCTATGACGTCAGCTTCTCGCTGGGCGACGGCCTGCGTCCGGGTTCGGGCTACGACGCGAACGACGAAGCGCAATTCGCTGAACTCAAGACGCTGGGCGAACTGACCCAAGTGGCCTGGAAGCACGACGTGCAGGTGATGATCGAAGGCCCCGGCCACGTGCCGATGCAGATGATCAAGGAAAACATGGAGCTGCAGCTGGAACACTGCCACGAGGCACCGTTCTACACGCTGGGCCCCCTGACGACCGACATCGCCCCTGGCTATGATCACATCACCTCGGGCATCGGCGCGGCGCTGATCGGCTGGTACGGCACGGCGATGCTCTGTTATGTGACGCCGAAGGAACACCTGGGCCTGCCGAACAAGAAGGACGTGAAGGACGGGATCATCACGTACAAGATCGCGGCTCATGCAGCAGACCTGGCCAAGGGCCACCCGGGCGCGGCGATCCGCGACAACGCGCTGTCCAAGGCCCGCTTCGAGTTCCGCTGGGACGATCAGTTCAATCTGGGCCTGGATCCGGACACGGCCAAGGAATTCCACGACGAGACGCTGCCCAAGGACTCGATGAAGGTGGCGCACTTCTGCTCGATGTGCGGCCCGCATTTCTGCAGCATGAAGATCACCCAGGACGTCCGCGACTATGCGGCTGCCCAGGGGGTCAGTGAGAAGGATGCGCTGCAGAAGGGGATGCAGGAGAAGTCGATTGAGTTCGTGAAGAAAGGGGCCGAGGTTTATCATCGGCAGTGATTGCTGAGCCCGCTTCGTGCCGGCCGCGCGGGCGGCCTTACGAAGCTTACGCGCCGTCTTGCGGAATGCGATGCCGCTAGCGCGCGTGGGTGGCAGTGCTGGTTTCCAGCGCCGGATGGGCGGCGCGCGTGACGGTCAGCCTGCGCAAGCCGGCGCCAGCCGCGCCGCCCATCACCGCCCCTCCCCTGACTGCGGACCCACTAGAAAACCGCTCCCCACCAGCGCGAAGCGCACCCGCACCAACATCAACAACACAAATGCCAAACGTGGCCGCCCGCGCGGCCGCGGCTTGGCGGCCCTGCAGATTTCATTCCCTGACCACAGATCCAACAGCGCGACAAACCCAGAAAACCGTAGCCCGTCGCGGGGGTGGCTTGCGGAGTGGGCAACCTCGATGCGCCCGAGGGAATCTGAAGGCAGGCGCCGAAGGCGACAACGAAGATGACGAAGGGGAAGTCCGGCGCCCGCGCGCCGGACCGCAATCGTGGGCGCCCACTCCGCAAGCCACCCCCGCGACGGGCGGCCTACGAAGATCTATCTGTTAAGCCCCAAGCAACCTAAAGCAGCTTCCCAGGATTCATGATCCCCTTAGGATCCAACACCCGCTTGATCTCCCGCATCAACCGCAACTCCACCGCATCCTTGCTATGCAAGAAGTGATCCCGCTTCAACTGCCCGATCCCATGTTCCGCACTGATGCTCCCCCCGTACCGGTTCACCTCGTCCAGCACCGCATCCGTGATCGCCGCCCCATGTTCCGCCACCCATCCGCGGTCCGCGCCAGCAGGCCTGGACAAGTTGTAGTGCAGATTGCCATCACCGAAGTGGCCAAATATGAAGGGGCGCAGGTCGGGGTAGAGTGCGCGGATGCGGGCTTCGGCCGAGGCCATGAAGTCCGGGATGCATTCGATCGGCAGCGACACGTCGTGCTTCAGATGCGGGCCGTCCGCGCGCTGCGCTTCCGAGATTTCTTCGCGCAGTTTCCATAGTGCCTGCAACTGCGCCAGCGACGCCGACACGGCCGCGTCCAGGCACAGGCCGCGCTCCAGCGCCGTGCCGATCACGTTTTCCAGCAGCGCCGTCAGCGCTGCCTCATCCGCCGTGTCCGCCAACTCCACCAGCACATACGCCGGATAACGCTGATCGAACGGTTCCTGCACGCCTGCGGCATGCGTCAGCACCAGATCCAGGCAGTCGCCCGAGAAATATTCGAACGCTTGCAGGCGGGCGCCGCATTGCTCGAACAGAATCTCGAACAGTTGCAGCGCCTGCGCGGGCGACTCGACCGCGGCCAGCACCACCGAGCGCACATCCGTGCGCGGGAACAGACGCAGCGCCACTGCCGTGATGACGCCCAACGTGCCTTCGGAGCCAATCAGCAATTGCTTCAGGTCGTAGCCCGTGTTGTCCTTGCGCAGCGTGCGCAGGCCGTTGAAGATCTCGCCGTTCGGCAGCACTGCTTCCAGGCCCAGCACCAGCTCGCGCGCCATGCCATAGCGCACCACGTTCACGCCGCCCGCGTTGGTCGCGACATTACCGCCGATCTGGCTCGAGTCTTCCGCGGCCAGGCTCAGCGGCAAGAGGCGGCCGGCGTCCTGCGCCGCGCGGCGCAGGTTGCCCAGGATGCAGCCCGCTTCCGCCACCAGCGTATTGGCGACCGTATCGATAGACCGCACCGCGTTCATGCGATCCAGGCTCAGCACCACGTTGGCGGGCGCCGTGTCCGGCGTGGCGCCGCCGCACAGGCCGGTGTTGCCGCCGCGCGGCACCACCGGCACGCCGGTCTCGTTGCAAAGTGCCAGGCAGGTCGCGACCTCGGCGGTGGTACGCGGACGGACCACTGCCTGCGCGTGGCCGTTGTACAGGCCGCGCCAATCGGACAGCCATGGCGCGATGTCCTGCTCGGCGGTGTAGACGGTGTCGGAACCCAGGGCCTGGACCAGGCGCTGGGCAATATCGGTTGAGCTCATGATGTCTGTCGGGAAGCGGGGAAAAGGGAATCCAGTTGCAGGCGCTCGGCCGCCTGGCGCAGATGGCGCACCGCCATCTGGCGGGCACGTTCGGGGTCGCCGGCGCGGATCGCTTCGAACACGGCGACGTGTTCCTGGTGCACGGCATGCGTCATGCCTGCCTGCCGGCGGCTGTTGGAGCGCGCCGTGCTGACGGCCAGGCGCAGTTGCAGGTTCAGGTACTGCAGCAAGTCCTGGTAGAACGGGTTGTGCGTGGCGGTCGCGATGGCCAAGTGGAACGCGATGTCGTGCTCTACCCCGTGCTCGGGGTGGTCCAGGTGCCGTTCCAGATCAGCCAACGCGCGCGCCATGGCGCCCAGGTCTGCCGCGGTACGCCGCTGGGCGGCAAAGGCCGCCGCGCCGCCTTCGAGCTCCATGCGTAGTTCGTAGACATTGGCCAGTTGCTCGCGGCTGACCGCGATATCGGCCGGCACCTGGAAACCCTGGGCTCCGGTGCGCGACAGCACCACGCTGCCCGAGCCCTGGCGGCTCTGGATCAGGCCCTGCGCGCGCAGGCGTTCGGTGACCTCGCGAATGACCGCAGCGCTGACGCCGTATTGCTC
>NZ_JAELTJ010000162.1 GCF_016428805.1 Achromobacter sp. ASV32 | reverse complement strand
GCCCGGCATGTGCGGGCGTTGACGAAAAGCGCGGCTGAGTAGCGTTGCCTGCCGGGCGAAATCACACCGTCATTCGACCAGGCAGGCTCATCAGGCAAGCCCGTCCAGGCCCCCATGGAGAAAACCCGCATGTCCGACCGTCCGCCCCTGCACATCGGCATCGTCGCCTGCTCGGCCGAAGGCGCCGCCCTGTGCTACCGCACGATCTGCGCCGACGGCGCGCAGCGGCTGGGCCCGCATGCCCATCCCGAGGTCTCGCTGCACACCCATTCGCTGGCCGATTACGTGGTCTGCCTCAACCAGGGCGACCTGGCCGGCGTGGGCGCGCTGATGCTGTCGTCGGCCAGCAAGCTGGCGCGCGCCGGCGCCGACTTCCTGATCTGCCCGGACAACACCATCCACCAGGCGTTGGGCCACGTGCTGCCGCACTCGCCCCTGCCCTGGCTGCATATCGCCGAAGAAGTCGCCGCCGAGGCCGCGCGGCGCGGCTTTCGCCGCATCGGCATCACGGGCACGCGCTGGCTGGTGGACAGCAGCGTCTACCCCGACAAGCTGGCGGCCCAGGGCCTGGCGTTCGTGCGCCCGTCCGAATCCGACCGCGACCTGCTGACCCGTGTCATCATGGACGAACTGGTCTACGGCGATTTCCGGCCTGCCTCGGTGGCGCTGCTGCAAGGCGTGATCGAGCGGCTGCGCGACGCCGGCTGCGACGCGGTGGTGCTGGGCTGCACCGAATTACCGCTGGTGCTGAACGACGGCAACTGCGCGCTGCCGACGCTGGATTCCACCCGCATCCTGGCGCGGGCGGCGTTGGGGCGGGCGTTGCCAGGCGCGTAGATTCCACTTATGGCTGCCTCGCTTTTGCGGAGGGCTTCCCCGCGAAGAAGCGATCCTGATCACAGTGCAAGGAGACGACCGATGCCGAAATTCATAGCCATAGGATATGGCGATCAGGCGGGCTACGACCGAACCCCGCCCGCCCTGCGTGACGCCGCCCATGCGCATGACGCGGCCCTGCAGCGTGCCGGAGTGCTGATAGGCGTGGCAGGCAACCCTGTGCAGGTGCGCAATGCCGAAGCGGCTGGGGTGGCAACGACGAACGCGCCGTACATGACATCGCCCTTGCCCCTGGCGGGCTTTTCCATCATCGAAGCGGCCGATCTGGCCGCAGCCATAGACATCGTGTCCCGAACGCCCTGCGCGGTTGCGCACGGCGTCGTCGAGGTCTGGCCCCTGGAACAGCCCTAAGACGGCGTGACGCGCCCCCTGGGCAGCGCCGGCAGCGTCGCGATCCGCACGGACTGCGCGGGCATTGGCGCCCGTGGTTTCAGTGATTTTCCTTCGCATGATTGACCGTGTACCTGGGAATATCCACCGTCAGGTCCACCTGCCCCACGATCGCCTGGCAGCTCAGGCGCGACTGCGGCTCCAGCCCCCAGGCGCGGTCCAGCAGGTCTTCCTCGTTTTCATCCGGCGCATCGAGCCCGTCGAAGCCCTGGCGAACGATGCAGTGGCAGGTCGTGCAGGCACGGCTTTGCTCGCAGGCGTGTTCGATCTCGATGCCATGATCGAGCAAGGCATCGCAAATGGTGGTCCCGGCCGGTACGTCCAGGACAGCGCCGGCGGGCGCGAGGTCGGGATGGGGAAGAACGGTAATCTTTGGCATATCAGGGCACCTTGCGCGTCTGTCCAGGTCTGGACCGAATCATGCCCACAGCCTGAAGCTGACCACCGTGGCAAGGTCAAGCGGGCGCGGGCGCGCCCCGCAACGCCTGCGCTTCGCTGCGTAACGCCGCCAGGAATCGCGCCAAAGCGGGAGCCGGCTCCAGATGCGCCCGTTGCACCACGCCCACCGCGGGCAGGCTCCAATCCGGCTTGAACTTCAACACGGCCAGCACTCCCAGTTCGGCGTAGTGGTGGGCGACGGCGCGCGGCATGGCCGCCAGCATGTCTGCCCCGCGCAGCAGCACTTCATTGGCCAGCAACGACACGGATTCCGCAACCGGCGCCGGCAAGGCCAGGCCGTGCTGCGCGAAATAGGCATCGATGCGCTGACGCAAGGGCGCTTCGGGCGGCGGCAGGATCCAGTCCTGCTTGGCGAGCGACTCGGCGGTAATGCGGGTGGACCTCGCAAGAGGATGCCCCGCCCGTGCCACCACGCAAATCGGTTCGTCGTACAGCATCTCGGTCCGGAACATGGCTTGGGCCGCGCCCAGCATCAGCCGCCCCACCACGCAATCGAGCTCGCCACGGGCCAGGCTGGCCAGCAGCGCCTCATGGGTGTCTTCGTGCAGCATGACGGTAACGCCGGGGCCATCCAGCCGCATCCGCTGGATGGCGCGCGGCACCAGCACCGGCAGCGCCACCGGCTGTACGCCTACGCGGATACGGCCACAGGCGCCAGCGGCCAGCGCGGCAATCTCATGGCGAGCGCCAGCCAGGTCCGCCAGCAGTACGTCCGTCTTGCTGGCCAACGCACGTCCGAACGCCGTCGGCGTGATGCCGCGCCGCGAGCGCACGAACAGGGCCACGCCAAACATATCCTCGAGTTCCAGCAGCAGCTTGCTGGCCGCGGGCTGCGTCATGCCCAACCGGGCCGCGGCCTTATGCACGCTACCCAGCGCATGCAGGGCCTGCAGCAGATCCAGGTGGCGCAGACGCAAGCGTCCGCTGATGTGGCGAAGATCAGGAATCCGGGGACTGGCAGTCATAGATAGTGATTCCCATAGGTTTTCACAGCATTCTAATAATTGATCGATGAGTATGCACTCTCTTCCTATACTGACCCGGCAGACACACCCATTCCGCGTTCTTGACCAAAGAGGGTTACCGATGAAGATCACCATGCTGGGTACCGGGGCCGCCTTGCCGGATCCCGATCGTGGGCAGTCAGCCATTCTGCTGACGCTGGACGACGACAGGCACTACCTGTTCGATTGCGGCGAGGGCGCGACGCGGCAGATGGTTCGCGCCAACGTCGACCCGGCCAAGGTGGGCTTTGTCTTCCTGACCCACCTGCATCACGATCACATCTGCGACTACCCCTATTTCGTCATTTCAAGCTGGATTCTCAACAAGGAAGGTTCGCCCCTGGTGCTGGGCCCGAAGGGCACGAAGCATTTCGTGGACCACCTGTTCGAAAACGGCGCCTATCACACCGATTTTCAGGCCCGAGCCGCCTACCCCGTGCGCCAGCGCAACCTGGAGGCCATGCGGCCGGACGTGCGCGAGGTCAGTCCCGGGGTGGTGTTCGAGGACGACAAAGTGCGCATTTCGGTGGACTGGGTGGAGCACATTCCGCGCGATGTCTGCGAGTGCTTCGGGGTGCGGGTCGAGGCCGAAGGCAAGGTCATCGCGTTCAGCGGCGACACCGCGCCCTGTGAGGCGATGGTAGAACTGGCCAGGGATGCCGACCTGCTCATCCACGAATGCACGTTTCCCGAATCGTTCATCGCGCATCGCGCCAGGACGGGCGTGGGCACCTATGCCCACACCAGCCCGACCGATCTGGGCAAGATCGCGCGCCAGGCCAATGTGAAAAGCCTGGTGGCCACGCACTTTGGCCACTTCGATTCCACCAGCCCGGTGCTCAAGCGGGCAGCGTCCAAGCACCTGCCCGTGGAACTGATGGGGCCGCACCTGATGGACGAGATCGTGGCGGATATCCGCAAGAATTACGCGGGTCCGCTGCGTCTTGCCCATGATCTGATGCGTATCGATCTGTAGTGTCCGTGACGTTCAATGACCGGCCGGCGGGCCGACGTTCGCCCGGCCAGGGAGAGCATGATGCCGTACCGATCCTGTACCGTATCCGTCCTGGCTGCGTTGACCGCCGCCGCGACGTTGTCCCCCGCGTGGGCGCAGTATCCCGACCATCCCATCCGCGTGGTGCTGCCCTACGCGCCAGGCGCCGCGGGAGATATCGCCTTCCGGCAGATCCAGCCGCTTCTGGAAAAGCGCCTGGGCCAGCCCGTGGTGCTGGACTACAAGACCGGCGCCGGCGGCAACATCGGCGCGCAGGAAGTCGCGCGCGCCAAGCCCGATGGATACACGCTGGTACTGGGCGCCGCCAACAACTTCGTCATCAACCCGTTCCTGTACCACAAACTGGGCTTCGATCCGCTGGCTGACCTGGTGCCGGTGGGCAAGCTCGCCGATGTGCCGGCTTTCATCTACCTGAGCACACAGGTGCCGGCATCCGACTACGCGCAGTTCGCGCAGTACGCCCGCGAGCAGGCGGGCAAGCTGAATTATGGTTCGCCGGGCATGGGCACGACGCCGCACCTGTCCGGCTACCGGTTGTCCAAAGCCATGGGCGCGACCATGACGCACATTGCCTACCGCGGCTCGGCGCCCGGCGTGCAGGCATTGATTGCCAACGAAATCCAGCTCTACATCGGCGGTTACAGCATCGGGGCCGCCTACATGCCGCAGCGCAAGGTCCGGGCGCTGGCGGTGGCGGCGCCACAACGGTTTGCCGGCCTGCCCGACGTCCCGACCGCCGCCGAAATCGGCATGCCGGACGTGGTGCGGGGCAATTGGTGGGGATTTGCCGCGCCCAAGGACACCCCCGCCGACCGTGTATCGCGGTTTGCAGGGGCCCTGCACGACGCGCTGAGCCAGCCGCAAGTGCGCCAGGCCTACCTGGCCAACGGCTTTGTCCCAGGCCAGGACACCCCGGCCGAATTCGGCGCGATATGGCGCGAGGAGGCCCGGCAATGGCAATCCGTGGTGCGTGAATCGGGCGTGGTTCTGGATAACTAGTCGCGCCCTTTGTCCACTTGCGCGATGCCATGGGCGACAGTGCTGGCCCTCAAGCTGGATACGGCTGAGGGTCCGTATTATTTATATTCCTCGAAATCCACCTCTTCCTTCACAAACTGCCGAGATTCGAGCAACGCGCGCTCAATGTCTGCAATGACCGTCGCGCGGTAGGGTGAGGCCAGCAAGAACAACCCCCAGGTGTCGTCACTGACCTCGTAATGACCCCCTGAATAAGCCCAATAGGTGAAATAGTCGTCCAGAGCCAGCCCGATACGCGGGTCATCCAGATTGCCCGGATGACGCTGCGCCGTGGCACCCAAACGATCCCGCAGGATCCCGGCAACATGCGGAAATCCCTCTGCTCGATGATCGCCCATCACCTCTATCAACAGTTCGCCGCTGTGATAGCCCGGCCGCACCCTGAAACGCGTCTGCTTCACCTTGGTCTCCCGTTCAGCACGACATCCGCTCTGCGCAGGCGCCGGCGGGAATCCACGGCCCGCCACCCATGCCCAGGCAAGAATTGTCACGCAAAATCCCGCGACAGGGGAAACCACCCAGCCATTGCGCTACAGTGCCGGGTAACCCCGCGACGTTTCAGGTTCCCCGGGACCGCCCTGCCCGATGCATGACCTTATCAGGCTGACAGGGCAAGCGTCGCCATCGCGGCCCGCGGCAGCGGGCCGGCAAGCCCACGAATTCAGGAGTCTTACCGCAGTGAATGACACCGCCACGCAGGTTACGGAAGACCGCAAGGAACAGGAAGCCAGGCTCTGGCGCGATGACGGCTGGACCGCGCGGATCATCAAGAACGAGGACGACGACGGCTGGGCCGTCGAAATGACCCTGGACGGCCAGGCAGAGCCGGCCCTGGTGGGCCCCTGGACGATGGGCCGCGACAAGAAGAACCCCAAGCCGCTCGACTCGCCCGCCTTCATCACGCTGGTCAAGACGGCCAACGAAGTCCTGCGCCGCCACGAGCAGCAATTGCATGCCCTGCTACACAAGAGCGTAAAGATCGACGCCGCCGCGGGCCGCCTGACTGTCAAGCTGGATATCGTTCCGGACGAAGACGAGCCCTATGCCGTGCTGAGCGCCTACGACGAATCGGGCGAACAACTGGCCCAGACCCACGTCGCGCCGACCTACAAGCTGAGCGTGCAGCGCGCGGCCGAGTGGGCCAGCGGCGGTTTCGGCAAGCACGGCTGACGCCGTAGCAAGAGACAGGAGCACACGTGCATTGCCAAACCTGTGGCGCCGCGCATCGCGGCCGCGGCCGTCTGTGCGACGAATGCCAGAAGACCTTGTCGGGCCTGTCCAACGCCAAGACGCGCCCCTCGCTGGCGGATGGTTTCAAGGCCGGCCAGGAAGCCACCGCTGCCCCGCAAGCGCCTGAGCCAAGCGCCCGCGAGGGCATCTGGGGCCAGCCGGCGCTGATGCGCACCCACGTCGTGCCGATCGCCTTGCGGGGCCGTTCTCTCAAGCGGAACTGGCTCATGGGGATGGGCGCGGCGGGTCTGGTGATCATGTTGGGCAACCTGGCCTATCGCTGGAACACCGGGTGGTTCTGGCTGCTCGTTCCCAGCGGACTCGCGTTCTATATGGGATATAGCCTGATGCGCCGGGCATTTTTCCGCCTGGCGGGTCTGGTCAACTTCGAGTCCGATCAGGCTGGCCGGGTCTATTTCACCGTCCTGCGCGGGGACTGCACGGTGTGCAATGGCGAGGTCGGGCTCAAGGAGGTCGGCCCCAAGGGGGACACGAAGACCGTCATCCAGTGCAAGGCGGACGCCCGCCACCAGTGGGCGTTCGATCCGCAGCGCCTGGAAAAACTGTAGGCGACCCCATGCCCGGAAAATCGGTGTTTTCCGAACGGCGGACAGCCAGGTCACCATTCCTCGGCATGCTGCTTGCGCTAGGCGCCATCGCGCTGGTCCTGGGCGCGTTCCTCGGCACGCTGATCCTGATCAACCGGTTCTGGCCAGAGTCGGCCATCACCGCGGAGGAAGTCTTGAACTACGTGCTGGTCGCCGGCATTGCCGGCGTCGGGTTGCCGTGGCTGCAGTATCGTAGTTTTCGCCATCAGCACGGCCTCTATTTCGGGGCGTCGGACGCTCAGCCTGCGGGACAAGCCACGCCCATCCGCCCCACGCTGACTGTCTCGGCCGCTCGCCTGGCCTGGCTTCTGGCCGGCGCTGCCTTGCTGGTGCTGGCGTTCGGACCGCTGTCCCACCTGGACCGCCTGGGCGGCTGGCTGCAGGACAGTGGCTTGGGGCCCCTGTCCTTGCGCCTGGTTGAGTGGCTGATCGTTCTGGGCCTGGCCGGGTGCTTCCTGCTGGCGGGCGGCCTGTCCGCGCTCTATCAGCGGCTGAGGCCGAGCAAACACGGCCAGCTAACGGGCGACCCGCAGCAAGAAAACCAACGGATCTGGCTCATCTGCCTGACGGGCTCGCTTGCCCTGTCGGGCGGGCTGTGCCTGGTTGCCGGCTTTCTGATCCGCCGGTTCCTGTAGCCGCGGTCAGAGCTGATCCGCGCCGAACGCGCGCAAGCGCGCCAGATCCCGCACCTGGATCTGGTTGTAGGCCAATTCCAGAATCGCCTGGTCCGCCAGCGTCTGCAAGGCCTGGTTCACCCGCTGGCGCGACAGGCCGGTCAGATACCCCAATTCTTCCTGCGAAATCGCCAACGTCAGGTCGGTGGACGGATACAGCTGCGGATTGAACAGTTGCGCCAGCGATTGCGCCACGCGCGCATCGGCATCCAGCAGCCGATGGTTCTGGATCGACGCGATGAACTCGCCCATGCGGTTGTTCAGTTGCCCGATCACGAAATGCGAGAACGGCAGGCTGGCCGACAGCAGCGCATGGAAAGTATCGGCCGGCACGCGCAGCACCAGCGATGGCTGGATGGCGACCACGTCGTACTTGCGCAGCTCGCGCTTGATGACGCTGCCTTCGCCGAACCAGCCGCCGGGCGGCACCCCTGAAAACGTGCAGCTGCGCCCGGACTCGTTGTAGATCGCCAGCTTGAGCAGGCCCGCATGCACGCCCAGCCAGCAGTCCGATGGCGCGTTGCGGCGCGCGATCCAGGCGCCGTTGGGAACGTGTTCGGCGCGTGAGGTGGCCAGCACCATGTCCTGGTGCGATGCCTCCAGCGCGCCGAACCAGGCACAGGCGCCCAGCAAGCTGGCCAGTGCGTTCGGGGAAACAATGTTTGAAACATCGGACATGGAAAGAACCGTGTAAAACTGGAGGTTGGCATGTGCCGGGAAGGTCTGTCATGCAGGCGACAGACCGTATTTCCCGCGGCGGATAATCTCGCAAGCAGCGAGATCCGGCAAGCGGCCAGGCCCACGCGGGCAGCAAGACCCGCGCCCCGGCACCAGGCTTGCCGCAGACAGGCTATCCGGGCGCACGACGCTCGACAGGAGACAACCATGAGCATGTTCGAACACGGCCTGGCGCGCCGGGACGCCAATTACGAACCGCTGACCCCGGTGGATTTCATCGCCCGGGCGGCGCAGGTCTACGGCCAGCGACTGGCCGTGGTGCATGGCAAGGTGCGGCGCACCTGGGCCCAGACCTACGAGCGCGCGCAGCGCCTGGCCGGGGCACTGGCCGCCGCAGGCATCCGCCGCGGCGAAACCGTGGCAGTGATGCTGCCCAATATCCCCGCCATGGTCGAGGCGCATTTCGGGGTGCCGATGCTGGGCGCGGTACTCAATACGATGAACACCCGGCTGGACACGCCCAGCGTGCTGTTCATGCTGGGCCACGGCGAGGCGCGCGCGCTGATCGTCGATACCGAATACGCCGACGTCGCCCAGCGCGCCCGGGCGGAATTTCCGCATCTGGTGGTGATTTCGGTGCATGACCTGGACAGCGCGCCGGCCACCCTGCCGGGCGCGACCGATTACGAGGATTTCCTGGCGGCGGCCCCTGCCCGCTTCGACTGGCAGCCGCCGGCCGACGAGTGGGACGCGATCGCGCTGAATTACACCTCGGGCACGACGGGTGACCCCAAGGGCGTGGTCTACCACTACCGGGGCGCGTACCTGAACGCGGTAAGCAACATCCTGGAATGGGATATGCCCAAGCACCCGGTGTATCTGTGGACGCTGCCGCTGTTTCACTGCAATGGCTGGTGTTTCGCCTGGACCGTGGCGGCGCGCGCGGGCGTCAATGTCTGCCTGCGCAAATTCGATCCGCAGACAGTGTTCGACCTGATCCGCAGCGAAGGCGTCACGCACTACTGCGGCGCGCCCATCGTGCAAAGCGCGCTGGCCAATGCGCCGGCGCAAATGCGGGCGGGCATCACCCACACGGTGCGCACGATGGTGGCCGGGGCGGCGCCGGCGCCGTCGGTGATTGCCAAGATGAAGGAAATCGGCTTTGAACTGACGCACGTCTATGGCCTGACCGAGGTCTACGGCCCCGCGGCCGTGTGTGCCCGCCAGCAAGCCTGGGATGCGCTGGAAGACGAGCAGTTGGCCGCGCTGACCGCCCGCCAGGGGGTGCGCTACCACCTGCAGGCCGGGGTGTCGGTGCGTGACCCGGAAACCATGCAGGAAGTGCCGGCCGACGAGACGACCGTGGGCGAGATCATGTTCCGCGGCAATATCTGCATGAAGGGCTACCTGAAGAACGAACGCGCCACCGACGACGCGTTCAGCGGCGGCTGGTTCCACACCGGCGACCTGGGCGTGATGACGCCGGACGGCTACATCCGCATCAAGGACCGCAGCAAGGACATCATCATCTCGGGCGGCGAGAATATTTCCAGCATCGAGGTCGAGGACGCACTGTACCGCCACCCGGCCGTGGCCGCGGTGGCGGTGGTGGCGATGCCGGACCCGAAATGGGGCGAGACGCCCTGCGCCTTCGTCGAGCTCAAGCCCGGCTGCAGCGCCACCGCCGAAGAAATCATCGCGCACTGCAAGCTGCTGCTGTCCGGCTTCAAGGTGCCGCGCGCCGTGCGCTTCGGCGAGCTGCCCAAGACATCCACCGGCAAGATCCAGAAATTCGAACTGCGCGCGGCGGTGGGTTCCACCCGCGCCATCGACGCCACCTGATTCCCCTTCCACACGCCAGGAGCGCTACGCCATGACGTACCAAGCCCCCGTGAAAGACATGCTGTTCGTGCTGAACCATCTTGCGGGCCTGCCGCAAGTGGCGGCGCTGCCCGACTATGCCGAGGCCACGCCGGACACCGCCCAGGCGGTGCTGGAAGAAGCCGCGACCTTTGCCAGCGACGTGCTGGCGCCCCTGAACCAAGCTGCCGACCGCGAGCCCAGCGCCTGGAAAGACGGCGCGGTGACGACGTCGCCCGGTTTCAAGCAGGCCTTTCGCCAGTACGCCGACGCCGGCTGGCAGGGCATGACGCATCCCGAGCAATACGGCGGCCAGGGCCTGCCTGGCCTCTTGGGTGCGCCCTGCGCCGAAATGCTGAACGCGGCCAACCTGTCGTTCGCGCTGTGTCCGCTGCTGACCAATGGCGCGATCGAGGCGCTGCTGACCGCCGGCTCGCCCGAGCTGCGCGAGCGCTACATCGGGCCGATGATCTCGGGCCAGTGGACCGGCACGATGAACCTGACCGAGCCGCAGGCCGGCTCCGACCTGGCCCTGCTGCGCAGCCGCGCGCAGCCCGTGGGCGACGGCACGTACCGGATTTCGGGCACGAAGATCTTCATTACCTATGGCGAACATGACCTGGCCGAGAACATCGTGCACCTGGTGCTGGCGCGCCTGCCCGATGCGCCGGAGGGCGTGAAAGGGATTTCGCTGTTCCTGGTGCCCAAGTTCCTGGTGAACGAGGACGGCACGCTGGGCGCGCGCAACGATGTGACCTGCGTGTCGATCGAACACAAGCTGGGCATCAAGGCCAGCCCGACGGCCACGCTGCAGTTCGGCGACGCGGGCGGCGCCCTGGGCTATCTGGTGGGCAAGGAAAACCGCGGCCTGGATGCGATGTTCATCATGATGAACGCCGCGCGCTTTGCCGTGGGGGTGCAGGGCATCGCCGTGGCCGACCGCGCCTACCAGCACGCCCTGGCCTATGCCGCGGAGCGGGTGCAGAGCCGTCCGGTGGACGGGTCGTCGCGCGAGGCGGTGACCATCATCCACCATCCGGACGTGCGCCGCATGCTGGGCACGATGCGGGCGCTGACGGAAGCCGGACGCGCGCTGGCCTACTACACCGCGGGCCATGCCGACCTGGCGCATGCCAGCCCCGACGCCGAAGCCCGCGCCCGCCATCTGGCGGTGCAGGAATTCCTGGTGCCCATCGTCAAGGGCTGGTGCACCGAGGCGTCGATCGACGTGGCCAGCCTGGGCGTGCAGGTGCACGGCGGCATGGGCTTCATTGAAGAGACCGGCGCCGCGCAGTACTACCGCGACGCGCGCATCCTGACGATCTACGAAGGCACCACCGCCATCCAGGCCAACGACCTGGTGGGCCGCAAGACACTGCGCGACGGCGGCGCGGTGGCGCAGGCGCTGATCGAAGAAATCCGCAAGACCGAAGAAGCGCTGCAGGCCCGCAGCGAGCCGGCTGCCCGGCGGGTGCTGACGCCGCTGCGCCAGGGCCGCCTGGCGCTGGCCAACGCGGTGGACTTCGTGGTGGCCAACGCCGCCGCGCATCCCAACGCCGTGTTCGGCGCGGCGGTGCCCTATCTGCTGCTGGCGGGCACCGTGCTGGCCGGCTGGCAAATGGCGCGCGCGCTGCTCGTGTCGCTGGACCATCACGCCGAGGACCCGGTCTTCCACGAGGCCAAGATCGCCACGGCCCAGACCTATGCGCTGCACAAGCTCACGCAGGCGCCCGGGCTGGCGGCGGTGGTGGCCGGCTCGAACGAGTACGCGGTTCAGCCCTGAAGCCCCGCCGGCTCGCTTGATCCCAGACCGCCGCGGCGGTCTTTTTCATGGGCGACAGCGCGGTTAAACATATAACCAAAAAGAATAAAGAAAAGAAATAAACATATCTAAAATTATTAAGCGGACATCGGAAATCCTGCCCGCAGGCAAGACGCCAGCCGTATCAAGGCGTAGTACAGGAC
>NZ_JAELTJ010001435.1 GCF_016428805.1 Achromobacter sp. ASV32 | reverse complement strand
CCAGGACACGCTGATGAAGCGCGGCTTCGGCGCCAACCGCGATGGCTCGATCATGCATAACGGCATGCCGCTGGTACAGGGCCGCGGCCTGAACGCAGCCGCCGATTCCGTCGAGGTGCTCAAGGGCTGTCTCTTATACACATCTCCGAGCCCACGAGACCTAATAACCGATCGCGTATGCCGTCTTCTGCTTGAAAAAGGGGGGGGGGGGGGGGGGGGGGGGGGGGGGGGGGGGGGGGGGGGGGGGGGGGGG
>NZ_JAELTJ010001434.1 GCF_016428805.1 Achromobacter sp. ASV32 | reverse complement strand
GATACCGGCGCTGGCGGCATAGGCGCCGACGCGGGCGATATGGGCTTCGTCGCGTCCGGTCTGGCGCAGGTAATCGAGCGTGGCGCCGTCGATCGGGAAGTAGCCGGTGGTGGCGCCATACTCGGGCTGTCTCTTATACACATCTCCGAGCCCACGAGACCTAATAACCGATCGCGTATGCCGTCTTCTGCTTGAAAAGGGGGGGGGGGGGGGGGGGGGGGGGGGGGGGGGGGGGGGGGGGGGGGGGGGGGGG
>NZ_JAELTJ010001433.1 GCF_016428805.1 Achromobacter sp. ASV32 | reverse complement strand
CCCCCCCCCCCCCCCCCCCCCCCCCCCCCCCCCCCCCCCCCCCCCCCCCCCCCCCCCCCCCCCCCCCCCCCCCCCCCCCCCCCCCCCCCCCCCCCCCCCCCCCCCCCCCCCCCCCCCCCCCCCCCGCCCCCCCCCCCCCCCCCCCCCCCCCCCCCCCCCCCCCCCCCCCCCCCCCCCCCCCCCCCCCCCCCCCCCCCCCCCCCCCCCCCCCCCCCCCCCCCCCCCCCCCCCCCCCCCCCCCCCCCCCCCCCCC
>NZ_JAELTJ010000161.1 GCF_016428805.1 Achromobacter sp. ASV32 | reverse complement strand
GGCCTCGCCCTACGGTTTGTATTACGCGCCCGACCCCTCCAGCCAGATCGCCTGTTCGATTGGCGGCAATGTCGCGGAAAACTCCGGCGGCGTGCATTGCCTGAAGTACGGGTTGACGGTGCACAACGTGCTTCGGGTTCGCATGGTCACCATCGATGGCGACCTGGTGGAACTCGGTTCCGAGGCGCCGGACGCGCCCGGGCTGGACTTGCTGTCGGTGTTCATCGGTTCGGAAGGCATGCTGGGCGTGGTGACCGAAGTCACTGTCAAGCTGATCCCCAAGCCGGCCTGTGCCCAGGTGGTGATGGCCAGCTTTGCCAGCGTCGAGGCCGCGGGCAACGCGGTGACGCAGGTGATCGCCGACGGCATCATTCCGGCGGGCCTGGAAATGATGGACCGGCGCGCCACGCACATGGTCGAACCCTTCGTGCGCGCCGGCTACGACATGGATGCGCAAGCGATACTGCTGTGCGAGTCGGATGGCACGCCGGAAGAAGTGGCGCACGAGATCGCTCGCATGGAAGCCATCTTCCGCGCGGCCGGGGCCACCCGTTGCCAGGTGTCCGCATCCGAAGCCGAACGGCTGAAATTCTGGGCGGGGCGCAAGAACGCGTTTCCGGCCGCGGGGCGTGTGTCGCCCGATTACTACTGCATGGACGGCACGATTCCGCGCCGTCATCTCGCCCGGGTGCTGGGCGCCATCGAGCAAATGGAGGACGAGTTCGGCTTGCGCTGCGCCAACGTCTTTCACGCGGGCGACGGCAACCTGCATCCGTTGATCCTGTTCGATTCGAATAAACCGGACGAAGTGGAGCGCGCTGAAAAGTTCGGCGCGGCCATACTCGAACTGTGCGTGCAGGTAGGAGGAACCGTGACTGGAGAGCACGGTGTGGGAATGGAGAAAATAAATCAAATGTGCGTGCAATTCTCTCGCGAAGAACTCGACGCGTTCCTGGCGGTCAAGCGGGCGTTCGACCCGCCGTGCCTGCTGAATCCTGAAAAGGTCATCCCTACACTGGCCCGCTGCGCCGAATACGGCAAGATGCATGTGCATGCGGGCGAGTTGCGCTTCCCGGATCTCGCTCGCTTCTAGGACGTCTCCCCCATGGATTTCGTCCTGTCGGAATTGTGCGACCAGGTCATGACGGCGCGCGCCGGTCACAAGCCGCTATTCGTGATGGGTGGCGGCAGCAAGGCGTTCTACGGCAATTACCGGCCGGTGACGCCGCAAGATGGCCATTGCCTGCTGGACATGACCGCGTATCGCGGCATCGTCAGCTATCACCCCTCGGAGCTGGTGGTGACAGTGCGTGCCGGCACCCCGCTGGCCGAGCTGGAGGCGGCGCTGGCCGAGCACGGGCAGATGCTGGCCTTTGAGCCGCCGCATTTTTCACCCGCCGCCACGGTGGGCGGCTGTGTGGCCGCCGGCTTGTCGGGCCCACGGCGCATGAGCGCGGGGGCTTTGCGCGATTTCGTGCTGGGCGCGCAACTGCTGGACTCGGACGGCCGGGTGCTGTCGTTCGGCGGCGAGGTCATGAAGAACGTGGCCGGCTATGACGTGTCGCGTCTGTTGGCCGGGTCGCACGGCATCTTTGGCGCCATCCTCGAGGTGTCGCTGAAAGTCGTGCCCAAGCCGATGCAGGAACTGACATTGACGCTGCCCGCCACGCAGGACCAGGCGCTCGCCAGCTTTGCCCTGTGGCGCGGCAAGCCCCTGCCAATTTCCGCCACCAGCTGGACCGGCGCGGCGCAGGGCGAGGGCGAGATGCACGTACGCCTGTCGGGCGCGCCGCCTGCGATATCGAGCGCGCGGCAACTGATCGGCGGCGACCCGCTGACGCCTGACGCGGCCCAGGCCTGGTGGACCGGGTTGCGCGAACAGACGCATGCGTTCTTCGCCCCCGGCAGGCCGCTGTGGCGCCTGGCATTGCCGCCCACGGCCGCTGCGCTGGGCAACGGACCGGCGCTGTTGGAGTGGGGCGGCGGTCAGCGTTGGTTATCCGGGGCGCAGGACGCCGCCGAGCTGCGCGAACTGGCACAACGCCTGGGCGGTCATGCCACGCTGTTCCGTCCCGCGGGCGTCAAGCCGCCGCCGGACGGTGTGTTTCATCCGCTGTCGCCCGGCGTGGCGTTGATCACGCGCCGGCTCAAGCAAGAACTCGATCCGGCGGGATTGTTCAACCCCGGCCGTCTGGTCCTGGAGCTATAGCGCATCATGCAAACCAATCTGGCGGCCTGGGCCCGCGATACCGACCTGGGTAAAGAGGCCGACGCGATCCTGCGGCGCTGCGTGCATTGCGGATTCTGCACGGCCACCTGTCCTACCTACCAGGTGCTGGGCGATGAGCTGGACAGTCCGCGAGGCCGCATCTATCTGATCAAGCAGGTGCTCGAGGGCGCCGAGCCCACGCAGTCCACGCAACAGCATCTGGACCGCTGCCTGACGTGCCGCAATTGCGAGACCACGTGCCCGTCGGGTGTGCAGTACGGGCACTTGGTGGATATCGGCCGCCAGATCGTCGAAGAACGTGTGCCACGGCCCTGGGCCGAGAAAGCCAAGCGCAAGATGCTGCGGCGGGCCATGCTGTCGCCGTTGTTCGGGCCCGCCATGCGGTTGGGCCAGGCCGTGCGCGGGGCTTTGCCGGAAGCCCTGAAACGCAAGGTGCCGGAACGCCGTGCCGCCGGCGCGCTGCCGCAAGTGGCGGGCCATGCACGGCAAGTATTGATGCTGGCCGGTTGCGTACAACCGGCCATGATGCCGACGATCGACGCGGCTACCATCCGCGTGCTGGATGCCATCGGCATCGGCGCGCGCATCGCACCGGGCGCGGGCTGCTGTGGTGCGGTCAGTTTTCACCTGGATGCGCAGGAAGCCGCACTGGAACAGATGCGCGCCAATGTGGACGCCTGGTGGCCGCTGGTGCAGGATGGTGCGGTCGAGGCCATCGTCATGAATGCGTCGGGTTGCGGCGCCATGGTCAAGGAATACGCGCACCATCTGCGCCATGATCCCGCCTACGCCCAAAAGGCGGCGGACATCGTGGCACGGGTCAAGGACGTGGCGGAAATCGTGGCGCCCCACGCGGCCCAGTTGCGCGAGCGGCTCGCCGCCAAGGGCATGCGGGCGGCGTTCCACCCGCCCTGCACCCTGCAGCATTGGCAGGGGCTGCGGCCGTTGTCCGAGCAGTTGCTGGTCGACCTGGGCTTCGAGTTGCTGCCGTTCGCGGACAAGCATCTGTGCTGCGGTTCGGCGGGCGCGTATTCGGTGCTGAATCCCGAGATTGCCCTGGCATTGCGCGATCGCAAGCTGGAGGCGATTGCGCCCAGCGGGCCGGACGTGATTCTGTCGGCCAATATCGGCTGCATCGGCCACCTGCAAAGCGGCACGGACACGCCCGTGCGGCACTGGGTCGAGGTCGTGGACGAGCACCTGGCCCGCGCATAGCGGGCCAGGCGGCGCGGCGACGCCGCGGGGCTGGTCAGGCCGTCATTCCACGGCCTTGACCATGTCTTCCAGCACTTTCTTGGCGTCGCCGAAGACCATCATGGTGCGGTCCATGTAGAACAGCTCATTGTCCAGGCCGGCGTAGCCGGAGGCCATCGAGCGCTTGTTCACGATCACGGTGCGTGCCTTGTAGGCTTCCAGGATCGGCATGCCGGCAATCGGCGACTTGGGATCGTTCTTGGCGGCGGGATTGACCACGTCGTTGGCTCCCAGCACCAGCACCACGTCCGTCTGGGCGAACTCGCTGTTGATGTCTTCCATTTCGAAGACCTGGTCATAGGGCACTTCGGCCTCGGCCAGCAGCACGTTCATGTGGCCCGGCATGCGGCCGGCGACGGGGTGGATGGCGTACTTGACCGTCACGCCGCGCGCGGTGAGTTTTTCGGCGAGTTCCTTCAGCGCGTGCTGGGCGCGGGCCACCGCCAAGCCATAGCCCGGCACGATGGTCACGCTTTCGGCGTTGCTCATCAGGAAGGCGGCATCGTCGGGGCTGCCCGACTTGACGCTGCGTTGCTGGCCGCCGCCCGCGGCCGCACCGGCGCCCGCCTGTCCGCCGAAGCCGCCCAGGATCACGTTGAAGAACGACCGGTTCATCGCCTTGCACATGATGTACGAGAGGATGGCGCCGGACGACCCCACCAGCGAGCCGGCGATGATCAGCATCGGATTGTTCAGCGAGAAGCCGATGCCCGCCGCGGCCCAGCCCGAATAGCTGTTCAGCATCGACACCACCACGGGCATGTCGGCGCCCCCGATGGGGATGATGATCAGCACGCCCAGCACGAAGGCGATCAGGGTCATGATGACGAAGGGCGTCCAGTCCTGGGTCAGCATGAACCACACGCCCATGGCCAGCATCAGCAGCGCAAGCGCCAGGTTCAGCATGTGCTGGCCGGGGAACACCACGGGCGCGCCCTGGAACAGCCGGAACTTGTACTTGCCGGACAGCTTGCCGAAGGCGATGACCGAGCCCGAGAAGGTGATGGCGCCCACGAAGGTGCCGATGAACAGCTCGAAGCGGTTGCCGGTGGGGATCAGGGTGCCGGCCGCGACGATGCCGAAGGCATGCGGCTCGGCCACCACGGCCACCGCGATGGCCACGGCCGCCAGGCCGATCATGCTGTGCATGAACGCGACCAGTTCGGGCATCTTGGTCATTTCCACGCGCTTGGCCATCAGCGTGCCGATCGAGCCGCCCACGAGCAGGCCCAGCAGCACCCAGCCCAGTCCGATCGTGGCCGTGCCCGAGCGGGCCAGGCCGACGATGAGCGCGCCGGTCGTCAGCACCGCGATCGCCATGCCGGCCATGCCGAAGGCATTGCCCAGCCGCGACGTGGTGGGATGCGACAGGCCCTTGAGCGCCTGGATGAAGCACACCGACGCGATCAGGTACAGCAGCGTCACGAGGTTGAGCGAGATCATTTCGCTTCCTCCTTGGCGGGCTTCTTGTCCTTTTTCTTGAACATTTCCAGCATGCGCCGGGTGACCAGGAATCCGCCGAACACGTTCACGGCGGCCAGCGCCACCGCAAACACGCCCATGCCGCGGGCCAGTCCGCCTTCGGTCAGCGCGGCCGCGAGCATGGCGCCGACGATGATGATGGCGGAGATGGCGTTGGTGACCGCCATGAGCGGCGTGTGCAGCGCCGGCGTGACATTCCAGACCACGTGGTAGCCGACGTAGATGGCCAGCACGAAGATGATGAGATTCATCAGGGTGGGATTGATCGCTTCCATGTTTCAGGTTCTCCGCGTCACATTGCCGCCTTCGCACACCAGGCAGGCCGCCACGATTTCATCGTCGCGCTGGATTGCCAGCGCGCCGTCCGCATTGATGATGAGCTTGAGAAAGTCGAGGATGTTGCGGGCATAGAGCGCCGACGCGTCGGTGGCCACCAGGCCTGGCAGGTTGGTCAGCCCGATGAGCGTCACGCCATGCTTTTCCACGATCTTGCCCTTTTCGGACAGCGGGCAGTTGCCGCCGCGCTCGACCGCCAGGTCGACCAGGACCGAGCCGGGCTTCATGGCTGCCACGGTCTCGGCCGAGACCAGCGTGGGCGCGGGGCGGCCGGGGATCAATGCGGTGGTGACGACGATGTCGGCCTGCTTGCAGCGTTCGGACACCAGCGCCGCCTGGCGCGCCATCCAGGCCGGCGGCATGGGGCGGGCGTAGCCGCCCACGCCTTGCGCGATTTCGCGCTCTTCATCGGTTTCGAACGGCACGTCGATGAACTTGGCGCCCAGCGACTCGACCTGTTCGCGGGCGGCGGGGCGCACGTCGGAGGCTTCGACCACCGCCCCCAGGCGCTTGGCCGTGGCGATGGCCTGCAGGCCGGCCACGCCGGTGCCCAGCACGACGGCGCGGGCGGCCTTGAGCGTGCCCGCGGCGGTCATCATCATCGGGATCAGGCGGCCGTAGTGGTGGGCCGCCAGCAGCACGGCCTTGTAGCCGGCCAGGTTGGCTTGCGACGACAGCACATCCAGGCTTTGCGCGCGGGTGATGCGGGGGGCGGCTTCGAGTGCAAAGCCGACCAGCCCGGCGCCGGCCATCTGCGCGAGGCCGTCGGCGTCGAACGGATCGAGCATGCCGATGACGACCGCGCCGGATTTCATCTGCGGCAGTTCGGATGCCGAGGGGGCGCGAACCTTCAGGACCAGCTCCGCCCCCAGTGCCTCCTGGGCGGTGCCGAGCGTGGCGCCCGCGGCCTCGTAGGCTTCATCCAGATAGCGTGCCGCATTGCCTGCGCCACGTTCCACGACAACGGTGTGTTTGCCGCCTACGTACTTCTTGACGGTCTCCGGTGTTGCTGCGACACGGGTTTCCCCGTCTCGGGTTTCTCTTGGTATCCCGATGTGCATCGACGCCTCTCCTAAGAAGGTTCGCGTATTTATACACGGAATGGATACCCCGAAGCGCTGGCCCAAAAAGAAAGCCCCATGGGGTTAACCATGGGGCTTTTGGGGTTTGCACCCCGGTCATACCGGCCAGACTGACTCGCTGCTGGCCGGCACTGGCGCGCAGGCGTCCGGCGTCAGGCCGTCTGCGCGCGAGTCCAGTCGATCAGCGCGGCGGTCAGGTCGCGCAGGTCGGCTTTCAGGCGGCCGTAGTTGGCCGACGGACGCAGGCTGATTTCGTCCATGTACAGATTGCGGTTGATCTCGATCTGCAGGCTGTGGCGGCCTTCGGCGGGGCGGCCGAACGCGCGCACCAGTTCAACGCCCTTGTAGGGATCGTTCACGGTGACGTTGTAGCCGCGCTCGCGCAGCCAGGCGGCGATGAATTCGCGGAAGGCGGGGTCGCTGGTGCTGCCGTCGCGATCGCCCAGCACGAAGTCGGGATGGACCAGGCCGGGGCGGTCGGTGGCGTAGGCGCCGGCGACGCTGGGCATCGAGTGGCAATTGATGTGCCAGACCTTGCCGAACTTCTGGTGGGCGCTGTCCAGCACCTGGCCCAGCGCAGCGTGATAGGGCTTCCAGCAGGCTTCGATGCGGTGCGTGACTTCTTCCACTGTCAGCTTGCGGTCGTACAGCGGCGTGCCGTCATCGAGCATGCGCCAGATCAGACCCTTGCCCAGCTTGACCTTGGGCGAGGCGTTGACCGGGCCGGGCCACGGCTGGTCCAGCAGCAGTTGGTCGATTTCGTCTGGCGCGCGATTGGCGTCGATGTAGGCGCGCGGGAAGCCGGCGGCGATCAGGGGAACACCCATGTCGACAGCGTCGCCCCACAGGTCATCAACCCAGGTGTCCTCGGCCGTGCGCAGGGCGCCGAAGGCCACCGCGGGCGCGAAGTCAGGCGGGTAGGCCGTGCCGCTGTGCGGGGAGTCCAGCACGAGCGGGGCCGAGGGCGCCGAGTTCGGGTATTGCTGCGGAAGGTCGAGCCGGTAAGACAGGGGTTGGGAAATTCGCATATAGGGGTGTTGCGTTCGTGAATCGGAGGTCCCCGCCCAGCGCGGGGCGGGGACCGAAGATCGCTTAGTCGATCTTCACGTTGGCTTCTTTGGCGATGCGCTTGTTCTTGGCGATTTCCGCCGAGATCTGCTTGGCGAAATCGGCCGGGCTGTTGGCGGCCGGCTCGGCGCCCAGCGCTTCCAGGCGCGTCTTGACGTCGGGTTCGGCGCTGACCTTCTGGACAGCGGCGTTCAGCTTGGCCAGGATCGGCGCGGGCAGCTTGGCCGGGGCGACCAGGCCGAACCACGAAGCGTCATTGACGGCCGGCAGGCCGACTTCGGCGAACGTGGGCACGTCGGGCAGGCTGGCCACGCGCTTGGGCGCGGCCACGGCCATGGCGATCAGGCGGCCGGATTGCACGTGCGGCAGGGTCGAGGGCAGGTTGTCATACATGACGTCGACCTGGCCGGCCAGCGCGTCGTTCAGGGCCGGGCCCACGCCGCGGTACGGCACGTGCATCAGATCGGTGCCCGAGGCCATCTTGAACAATTCGCCCATCATGTGCGAGACCGAGCCGTTGCCGGCCGAGGCGTACGTCAGCTTGCCCGGCTGGCTCTTGGCCAGCTTGATGAACTCGGCCATGTTCTTGGCCTGCACCTTCGGGTTGATCGTCATGATGTTCGGCACGGCCGCCAGATTCGAGACCGGCGTGAAGTCCTTTTCGCCATCGAACGGCAAGTTGGGGTAGATGGCCGGATTGATGCCGTGCGTGCTGACGGTGGCGATACCCAGGGTGTAGCCGTCCGGCGCGCTGCTGGCGACAAACGCGCTGCCGATCGAGCCGCCGGCGCCGCCGCGGTTTTCCACCACGACGGTCTGGCCCAGTTCCTTGCCCAGCTTGTCGGCGAACAGACGGCCGACGATGTCGGTGGTGCCCCCGGGCGGGAACGGCACGATCAGGCGGATCGGCTTGCTCGGGAAGGCGTCTTCGGCATGGGCGATGCTGGAGGTCAGCGGCGTGGCCAGGGTCGCGACAGCGACACACAGACCCAGGACTACATTACGGCGTTGCATGAATTCCCCTATGAATTGAAACGCGGATGCGCAAAGGCAGACGCAAACAGGAAGATTCTTTCGTGCGGGGGCGGTTTGCGCAAACGAAAGTTTCTCCGTAAGCTATGACTTTTTTTCATGCCTCTTTTGCGGCGGGGTTTCTTTTTGTAACTTCGCTCCAGGCGGACCGGGCATGGGAGTTCTGCTACATGAGACGGTTCTGTCCTTCGCTGACCGACCTGCAGGCATTCGAAGTGGCTGCCAGGCACAGCAGCTTTACCCGCGCCGCCCAGGAATTGTGCGTGACGCAGGGGGCGGTCAGTAAGCAAGTGAAACATCTGGAGGAGTTCGTCGGCGTCGAACTATTCCTGCGTATCAGGCAAGGCCTCGTCCTGACCGAAGCCGGCCGCAGCTACCTGACCAAGGTGCAGGCCGGGCTGGGCCAGATCGAAGCGGCCACCGTCGAGCTGATCGCGCACCAGGGGCAGGGCGGCACGCTCAACCTGACCTGTATGCCCACCTTCGGCGCGCGCTGGTTGATCCCGCGCCTGACGGCCTTCATGCGGCTGCGCCCGGATATCCATGTTGAATTCCTGCCGCATCGCCAGGGCTACGACTTTTCGACTCCCGAGCTGGACGCCGCGGTGCGTTTCGGCGAAGGCATCTGGCCGGGCAGCGGTGCGGACTACATCGTCGGCCGCGAGATCCTGCCGGTCTGTAGCCCGCGCCTGATCCCCGGCGGCTGCGGCTCGCCGCAAGACCTGCTGGCCTATCCGCTGCTGCACCATACGTCGGCGCTCGAAGGCTGGCGCGACTGGTTCGACCAGGCCGGCTGCGATACCCGGCGCAGTCTGGAAGGGGCGCGTTTCGACCAGTACGCCTTGCTGTCGCAGGCAGCCGCCGCCGGTTTCGGCGTGGCGCTGATCCCGCGCTGCCTGATCGAGGACGAGCTGCGCGACGGCAAGCTTGCCGTCGCCATCCAGCTGCCGATCCGCGCGCGCATGGGGTATTACCTGTGCTATCCGGACCAGAAAGCCAACCTGCCGACGCTGCAGGCGTTCCGCACCTGGCTGATGGAGGTTTCGCGGGCGGCCGAGCCGCAGCCGCAGGACGCTTCCAGCCCACAGTAAAATGGCGCCATCATGAGTCAAATATCCACCAAGAAAGGCCGCGTTGTCGTCGGCATGTCCGGCGGGGTCGATTCTTCGGTCACCGCCTGGCTGCTCAAGCAGCAAGGCTACGAGGTCGTCGGCCTGTTCATGAAGAACTGGGAAGACGACGACGATTCCGAATACTGCTCCACCCGGCAAGACCTGCTGGACGCGGCCAGCGTGGCCGACCTGGTCGGCGTGGAATTCGAATACGTCAATTTCGCCGCCGAATACAAGGACCGCGTGTTCGCGGAATTCCTGCGCGAATATTCGGCCGGGCGCACGCCCAACCCCGACGTACTGTGCAACGCCGAAATCAAGTTCAAGGCGTTTCTGGACCATGCCATGGCGCTGGGCGCCGAGCACATTGCCACGGGCCATTATGCCCGCGTGCGCGAGGTGCCGGCCGACGGCGGCGGTTCGCAGTTCCAGTTGCTCAAGGCGCTGGACGGCTCGAAGGACCAGAGCTATTTCCTGCACCGCCTGAACCAGGCGCAGCTGTCGCGCACGTTGTTTCCGCTGGGCGAGATCCACAAGACCGAAGTGCGCCGCATCGCGCACGAAATTGGCCTGCACAATGCGGCCAAAAAGGATTCCACCGGCATCTGTTTCATCGGCGAGCGCCCGTTCCGCGAATTCCTGAACCGCTATCTGCCCACCGAGCCAGGGCCGATCCTGACGCCCGAAGGGCAGAAGGTGGGGCGTCATGAGGGCCTGTCCTTCTACACACTGGGCCAGCGCAAGGGCCTGGGCGTGGGCGGTGTGAAAGGACGCCAGCGCGAAGACGGCACGGCCGAGGCCTGGTACGTGGCGCGCAAGGATCTCGAGCGCAACATTCTTTACGTGGTGCAAGGTCATGACCACCCCTGGCTGCTATCGGGCGCGTTGCAAGCGCAGGACGCCAGCTGGGTGGCCGGGCATGCGCCGGCTACGGGCGGCTACGGCGCCAAGACGCGCTATCGCCAGGCCGATGCTGCCTGCCGGCTGGACCAGGCGGCAGGGGGCAGTTTCACGTTGCATTTCACTGAGCCGCAATGGGCGGTCACGCCCGGGCAGTCGGCCGTGCTTTACGATGGAGACATCTGCCTGGGCGGTGGCATTATCGTGTAAGCGCCACCGGGGGCCGGCAGGGTTCCATGCGGCACAGGCAGGTCCAACCAGGCCCCGCGGGCGTCATGCTCCCGGGGCCTGATTCATGAAACGACAAAAACCGATAACGAGGAGAGGGATGTGGACGTAACGATGGTGATTTGCCTGCTGGTTCTGGGCGGCGTGACGGGCTTTCTGGCGGGATTGCTGGGCATTGGCGGCGGCATGGTGCTGGTGCCGTTCCTGACCATGCTGTTCGCCTGGAAGGGCATGGCGCCCGACCTGGTGGTGCACGCGGCGATCGCGACGTCGATGACCTCTATCCTGTTCACCTCGATCTCCAGCGTCCGGGCGCATCAGCAGAAGGGCACGATCAAATGGGGCATCGTCTGGGCGATGGCGCCCGGCATCATCCTCGGTGGTTTGCTGTCGGGCGGCGCGGTGTTCGCGGCGCTCAGCACCTTCTGGCTATCGTTGTTCTTCGCCCTGTTCGTGGGGTATTCCGGCTGGAGCATGCTGCGCAACAAGAAGCCCAAACCCAGCCGCCAGATGCCCGGCATCGCCGGTACCACTGCGGCGGGCGCGGGCATCGGTTTCCTGTCGGGGCTGGTCGGGGCGGGCGGCGGCTTCCTGTCCGTGCCCTTCATGGTCTGGTGCAATGTGGCCCTGCATAACGCGGTGTCCACGTCGGCCGCGCTGGGGTTTCCCATCGCCCTGGCCAACAGCGCGGGATACATCGTGTCGGGCCTGAGCGAGGCCGCCAGCCGGCCGGGCATGCTGGGCTATATCTATTGGCCGGCGTTGATCGCCCTGGTGTGCACCAGCGTCCTGACCGCTCCCCTGGGCGCGCGCATGGCGCATCGCCTGCCCGTGCAGACCTTGAAGCGGGTGTTCGCCTGCCTGTTGTTCGCGCTGGCCGCCTATATGCTGTCCAAGGCTTGGCAGACGTACGCGGGCGCCTGAGGTCTGGTGCCTGCTTCCCGGGGCCGCCGGCCCCGGACGTGAAACCGGCCGCGCAAGGCGGCCGGAGCGGTTCGGGCGAAGACGGCGGTGCCGTCAGGCGGTCTTGGGGACCGTGTCCACGAACGATTGGCGCTGGGACAGCTTGTCGTACAGGCGCGCCAGATTGAGGTGATCCGTGCGCCAGTCCAGTTCGGCAAAGCGCAGGTCCAGGTAGCCCAGTGCGCACCCCACGGCGATATCGGCCAGGCTGTAGTTGATGCCCATGCAGTGGGCGTTGTCACCCAGGCTTTTGTTCATGGCATCCAGGCTGGCGCCGATCTTGCCATATTGGCGTTCGATCCATTCGGGGC
>NZ_JAELTJ010001432.1 GCF_016428805.1 Achromobacter sp. ASV32 | reverse complement strand
CCCCCCCCCCCCCCCCCCCCCCCCCCCCCCCCCCCCCCCCCCCCCCCCCCCCCCTTTTTCACGCAGAAGACGGCATACGCGATCGGTTATTAGGTCTCGTGGGCTCGGAGATGTGTATAAGAGACAGGGCCAGCCCCTGGCTGCGCCGCAGCGCCGTCAGGCCGTCGGGCGAGACGAGGCCAACCGACTGCGGCGCCTGGCCGGGCGGAATGGCCCACAGTTCCAGGGCCTTGCCGCCGGCCCGCGTGGCCAGG
>NZ_JAELTJ010001431.1 GCF_016428805.1 Achromobacter sp. ASV32 | reverse complement strand
CCCCCCCCCCCCCCCCCCCCCCCCCCCCCCCCCCCCCCCCCCCCCCCCCCCCCCCTTTTCAAGCAGAAGACGGCATACGCGATCGGTTATTAGGTCTCGTGGGCTCGGAGATGTGTATAAGAGACAGGCCCAGCACCAGCTCATGGCGGCGGCCCAGCAGTTGGAACGGGCCCTTGACCTGCAGGTTCAACGAGGTCTGCTGCGCGTAGGAATTCCAGTACCCCGGCAGCGCCCTCAGACCGGTGCCAGTGTCG
>NZ_JAELTJ010001430.1 GCF_016428805.1 Achromobacter sp. ASV32 | reverse complement strand
TCCGCAAGCTGCTGGACCAAGGTCAAGCCGGCGACAACGTGGGCATCCTGCTGCGCGGCACCAAGCGTGAAGACGTCCAGCGCGGCCAGGTTCTGGCCAAGCCGGGCTCGATCACCCCGCACACGGATTTCACGTCCGAGGTGTACATCCTGTCCAAGGAAGAAGGCGGCCGTCACACCCCGTTCTTCAACGGCTATCGTCCCCAGTTCTACTTCCGCACGACGGACGTGACGGGCACGATCGACCTGCCGGCCG
>NZ_JAELTJ010001429.1 GCF_016428805.1 Achromobacter sp. ASV32 | reverse complement strand
GGTTCTCCAGCACCGTCAGGTGCGGGAACAGGTTGAAGTGCTGGAACACCATGCCGACGTCCTTGCGGATGGTCTCGATGTGCTTCAGATCGTTGGTGAGCTCCGTGCCGTCCACGATGATGTGGCCCTTCTGGTGCTCTTCGAGCCGGTTGATGCAGCGGATCATGGTGGACTTGCCCGAGCCGGACGGCCCGCACACCACGATGCGCTCGCCCGGCGCCACGTCCAGGTTGATATTGCGCAGCACGTGGAACT
>NZ_JAELTJ010001428.1 GCF_016428805.1 Achromobacter sp. ASV32 | reverse complement strand
AGCCACCGGTCATCAGCACCTCTGCCATGCACAAAACGTAATGGCCGGGAAACGGGTTAGGCATTACGTAGCGCGAATTCGCAACAATGGGGTTGCCGTTGTTGGGCGTGAGCATGGCAAACCCAAGATTGCCGTTGAGCGTCTGGACAGCAGCGGATAGCGCGGCAAGATCGCTTGCTAACTGGGCGGCATCCACGGCACCCGGGTTTGTCACTGTGCCGAAGGCGTGCACAGTCCAGACGCCAGTGGCGTTGA
>NZ_JAELTJ010000160.1 GCF_016428805.1 Achromobacter sp. ASV32 | reverse complement strand
GGTGATCGACAACAAAGGCGGGGCGGGCGGCACCGTCGGCGCGGGCGTGGCTGCCAAGGCCCGGCCGGACGGCTACACCTTCTTCATGGGCGGCGCGCACCACGCACTGGCGCCGTCGCTATACAAGAGCCTGAACTACAACATCCAGAAGGACTTCGTGCCGGTCGCGCTGGTGGCGCAGCCGCCGCAGGTGGTCGTCATCAACGCCACCAAGCTGCCGGTCAAGACGGTGCAGGAATTCGTCGACTACGCCAAGAAACACCCGGGCGAGATCAACTTCGGCACTGCCGGCAAGGGCAGCACGCACCATCTGGCCGGTGAATTGTTCGCCATGCAGACCGGCATCAAGCTGGTGGACGTGCCCTACCAGGGCGCCGGCCCCATGCTGACCGCGCTGATCGGCGGGCAGGTGGACCTGGCCTTCGACGGCCTGGGCTCGTCGTCGGGCCACATCCGTTCGGGCACCATCAAGCCGCTGGCGGTGGCGGCGGACAAGCGGTCGCCCTCGCTGCCCGACGTGCCCACCGCGGCCGAGGCCGGCGTGCCGAACTACGTGGTGTCGACCTGGTACGCCATCTGGGCGCCGGCCGGCACGCCGCGCGAGGCCGTGGACCGCATGACGGCCGAAATCACCAAGGCCCTGAACGCGCCCAAGATCAAGGAAACCTGGGAAAGCAACGGCTCGTCGGTGCCGACGCTGACCGGCGCCGACTTCGGCAAGTTCGTGGACAGCGAGGTCTCGCGCTGGGCCAAGGTGGTCAGCGATTCGGGGGTGAAGCTGGATTGATGCAGGCCGCGGGCCGCGTGGCGGCCCGCGGGTAGCGACTGCCGCCTCAGCGCCAGTCGCTGGCCAGGCTGAGCTTGGCCAGTTGGTCGCGCGTGAGCGTCAGGCTGGCCGCTTTTACCAATTCGTCCAGCTGCGCCAGTGACGTGGCGCTGACGATCGGCGAGGTGATGCCCGGTTGCGCGATCTGCCAGGCCAGCGCGGCTTGCGCCGGCGTGCAACCGGCGTCTTCGGCCACTTCGTCCAACGCCTTCAGGATGCGGTAGCCGCGATCGTTCAGGTAGGTGTCGACGATCTTCTGGCCGCGCGCGCTCTTGCCGACATCGGCCGGGCTGCGGTATTTGCCGCTGAGAAAGCCGCTGGCCAGCGCGTAGTAGTTGATGGTGCCCATGTCCTGCGCCTTGACCAGGGCCTGCAGCCCCGCCTCGAACGGCTCGCGGCTGTACAGGTTGTATTCGGGCTGGATGCTTTCGTAGCGCGGCAGGTTGTGCCGTTCGGCCGCGATCAGCGCTTCGGACAGGCGCACCGGTGTGTAGTTGGATGCGCCGATGGCGCGCACTTTGCCGGCCTCGATCAGCTTGGCGTATTCGCCCAGGGTGTCGGTCAGCGGGGTATCGGGGTCGTCCTTGTGCGACTGGTACAGATCGACGTGATCGGTCTGCAGCCGCGCCAGCGAGGCGTCGATCGATCGCCGGATGTAGGCCGGCGCCAGGCCCTTGGCGTCCGGGCCCATTTCCATGCCGACCTTGGTGGCGATCAGGACCTTGTCGCGCTTGCCCGAGCGCTTGAGCCATTTGCCGATCAGTGCTTCGGATTCGCCGCCCTGGTTGCCAGGCACCCAGCGCGAATACACGTCGGCCGTGTCGATGAAGTTCAGGCCCGCGTCGACCAGGGCGTCCAGTAACGAGAACGTGCCGGCCTCGTCGACGGTCCAGCCGAAGACGTTGCCGCCGAAAGTCAGGGGAGGGATCTGCAGGCCGGAACGGCCCAATGCGCGTTTGATCATGGTGTGGCCTTTGGGTGGCGCCAATCAGGTGCCGCGACGCCAATGTCGCGGATATCGTGTCGCGCGGGGGCGGCGCTTTTAGTATATTGGCGCCGCTCGCCCTGGCATGGGGCAGGCGGACTGCGCGTGCACCATTTCAGGGATTCCCCCCAAGTTAATTTGAGTTGCGACACGTTAGACTATACGGCTTTACGGCTGGACCGGAACCGCAGGCACGCCTGCGGAACAGCCGTAACAATGAACAAATACCAAGGGTTCAAGGAGCTTATCTATGCTGATCGGGAAAAAACATTTTCTGACGGTTGGCGCCATGGCGCTGGCGATGGCTATCGCCTCGCCTGTGTCGGCGCAGCAGAAGTCGGTGGCGGTCACCGCCATCGTCGAGCATCCGGCGCTGGATGCCGTGCGTGACGGGGTGCAGGACGCCCTCAAGGCAGCCGGCTACGAGCCGGGCAAGAACCTGAAGTGGCAATACCAGAGCGCGCAGGGCAACAACGGCACGGCCGCCCAGATCGCCCGCAAGTTCGTCGGCGACAAGCCTGACGCCATCGTCGCCATCGCCACCCCCTCGGCCCAGGCCGTCGTGGCCGCCACCAAGGACGTGCCGGTGGTGTATTCCGCCGTGACCGATCCCGTTGCCGCCCAGCTCGTGTCCAGCATGGACGCCTCGGGCACCAACGTGACGGGCGTGTCGGATCTGCTGGCGCTGGACAAGCAGGTCGACCTGATCAAGAAGATCGTTCCCAACGCCAAGCGCGTCGGCATCGTCTACAACCCGGGTGAAGCCAACTCGGTCGTGGTGGTCAAGAAGCTGCAGGAACTGCTGCCCAAGTCGGGCATGAGCCTGGTCGAAGCGGCCGCCCCGCGTTCGGTCGACGTGGCCTCGGCCGCGCGCAGCCTGATCGGCAAGGTCGACGTCATCTACACCAACACCGACAACAACGTGGTCTCGGCCTACGAGTCGCTGGTGAAGGTCGGCAACGACGCCAAGATCCCCCTGATCGCCTCGGATACCGACAGCGTCAAGCGCGGCGGCATTGCCGCCCTGGGCATCAACTACCGCGATCTGGGCGTGCAGACGGGCAAGGTGGTGGTGCGCATTCTGAAGGGCGAAAAGCCCGGTGCCATCCCGTCCGAAACCATCAACAAGCTCGAGCTCTACGTGAACCCGGGCGCGGCCGCCAAGCAAGGCGTGACGCTGTCCGACGCGGTCATCAAGTCGGCCGCGGTGGTCGTGAAGTAAAGTATTGACTGGTTGGCCCCGCCCCGTGCCCACCCGGCGCGGGCGGGGCTTGTTTTTATCTTGTTTTCTTGTGTTTTCCCGGCCTACTGGCGGGGTCCACAGGGCGGCAGCATCCACAAGGTGCGCGCGGCCCGGCGCAATGGCGTTGGTCTTGAACGGCATGTCGGCCTTGGCCGCCACGCTGCGTTTTGCTCCCCGGAGCGTCCATCGAGCAGCCCGCTTGCGGCCCTGGCCGGCGAGCCGGGCGACGCCTTGGCAGGAATCGAGAGAAAATCACGCGGCAAGAAACGTTTATTGCGAAAGCTCGGGTAAAACTGACCCCGAAACGCAAGAAGTCGGACGTTTCAAATCACTAATATGCTCGTTCCCTACCTGATTGGATTTGACCCATGTCATTGTTCTCGTTGTTAGGCGCACTGGAGATCGGCCTGATCTTCAGCCTGGTGGCCTTGGGCGTGTTTATCTCCTTTCGCCTGTTGCGCTTCCCGGACCTGACCGTTGACGGCAGCTTTCCGCTGGGCGGCGCCGTCTGTGCCACGCTGATCGCTTCGGGCACCGACCCCTTCGTGGCCACCATCGCCGCCACGTTCGCCGGCGCGGCCGCCGGCCTGGTCACCGGCTGGCTCAACGTCAAGCTCAAGATCATGGATCTGCTGGCCAGTATCCTCATGATGATCGCGCTGTATTCCGTCAACCTGCGCATCATGGGCAAGCCCAACGTGCCGCTGATCACCGAGCCCACCGTCTTCACGATCCTGCAGCCGGGCTGGCTGTCGGACTACGTGGCGCGGCCGCTGATCCTGCTGGTCATCGTGGTGCTGGCCAAACTGGCGCTGGACTGGTTCTTCGCCACCCAGACGGGCCTGGCGGTGCGCGCCACCGGCTCGAATGGGCGCATGGCCCGCGCCCAGGGCGTGAACACCGGCCGCATGATCCTGTTCGGTATGGCGCTGTCCAACGCGCTGGTCGCCATGGCGGGCGCGCTGTTCGCGCAGACCCAGGGCGGTTCGGACATCTCCATGGGTATCGGCACCATCGTCATCGGCCTGGCCGCCGTGATCGTGGGCGAAAGCATCCTGCCGTCGCGCAAGCTGGTGCTGGCCACGCTGGCCGTCATCATCGGCGCCATCGTCTACCGCTTCTTCATCGCGTTGGCCCTCAATAGCGATTTCATCGGCCTGAAGGCGCAAGACCTGAACCTCGTCACCGCGGTCCTGGTCACCATCGCCCTGGTCATCCCCATGCTCAAGCGCCGGTTCCTCGGCAAGAAGGGGCGCTGATATGTTGTCCGCAAAAGACCTCAAGATCACTTTCAACGCGGGCACGCCGATCGAAACGCGCGCGCTGCGCGGCCTGTCGCTGGACATTCCCTCGGGCCAGTTCGTGACCGTCATCGGTTCGAACGGCGCGGGCAAGTCGACCTTCCTGAACGCCGTGTCGGGCGATCTGCCGGTCGATTCCGGCACCATCATGATCAACGACGCCGACGTCACCCGCCAGCCCGTCTGGGCCCGCGCGGGGCGCGTGGCGCGGGTGTTCCAGGACCCCATGGCCGGCACCTGCGAAGACCTGACCATCGAAGAGAACATGGCGTTGGCGCAATTGCGCGGCGCGCGCCGCGGCTATGGACGCGCGGTCAAGGCGTCGATGAAGGACGGTTTCCGCGAGCGCCTGGCCACCTTGGGCCTGGGCCTGGAAAACCGCTTGTCGGACCGCATCGGCCTGCTGTCGGGCGGCCAGCGCCAGGCGGTGAGCCTGCTGATGGCCGCGCTGCAACCCTCGCGCATCCTGCTGCTGGACGAGCACACCGCCGCGCTGGATCCGCGCACCGCCGACTTCGTGCTGCAACTGACCGCCCGCATCGTCGCGGAAAACAAGCTGACCACCATGATGGTCACGCACAGCATGCGTCAGGCGCTGGACGTGGGGGACCGCACGGTGATGCTGCACCAGGGCCAAGTGGTGCTGGACGTGTCCGGCGATGAGCGCCGCGGCATGGACGTGCCGGACCTGCTGGCGATGTTCGAGCGCGTGCGCGGCGAGAAATTGTCGGACGACGCGTTGCTGCTGGGTTGATCCTGCGCTGGCCGGGTCAGCAAAGCGCCCGGTGCGATACCCCAGGAAAGAGGGGCATCGCACCGGGCGTTTTTCATGGCGTGGCAGTATCGGCCCGCCCGCGGGGCAGGTTGCGCCAGGTCTTGAGCAGCAGCGTCTCGATATCGTGGACCGGCAGGCCCGTGGCGCGCGCCACGGCGTCGCGATAGGGCGGCATATTGGTGCACTCCAGCACGATGTCGGTCAGGCCGGGGGCCCGTGCTACCAGGCGCGCGGCGGCAGCCACCACATCGTGCTCGACCTGGGCCAGGTCCATCACGGGGCTGTTTTCCAGGATACGCGCATGCATTTCGCAGCCGGGCGCCAGGCCTTCGACGACGGCGTTGGCCGGCACGTCGACCGCATCCAGGATGCCGCGCGACAGCGACTGCGCATCGAAGGTGACGATGCCCACGCGCGCCAGGACGTGGCACTGCAACAGGCTGGACGTCACCACCGGCACGGGCACGGCGGCCTGCAGCGCCGACTGGTACCTGGCCAGGAAGCCGCAACTGGTGGAGATCAGCGCCGCGCCGTCGCGCGCCAGGCCCACGGCGGCGTCAATGAAAGGTTGCAGGAAGGCGGGGTCGGCCTCCTGCACGATCTTGCGCGGCGACGCACCCTGCACGGTGACAAAGCGCACCGGAATGCCGGCGCGCTCGTAGGTCTGGACGTTGCCGACATCGCCGGGCGGACGCGGAAAACGGGTGTCCAGCATCAGCACGCCTAGAAAGCCCGGGTTGTGCACGTGGGAGTCTTTGTCCTGGAGTGGCTTCAGATGAACCGGCCCGGGCGGAAGGCGGCATGACGTTCGCCCCCTTCGCCGGACATCAGTTCGCCCAATATGCGCGCCGTGCCTGGCGCGGTGCTGAAACCGATGTGCTGGTGGCCCAGCGCCAGCCACAGACCGGGGTGGCGCGGCGCCTGGCCGATCATCGGGCGGCTGTCCGGCAAGGTGGGGCGGCGGCCCAGCCAGGCTTGCGGATCCAGCCGCGCGCCCAGCGCCAGCGCCTCGCGGGCGCGGGCTTCCGCCAGGTCCAGTTGGTCCGGTCGGGCGGGGGCCTCGCAGTCGTTCAGCTCTACCCCGGTGGTCAGACGCAACCCGCGGGCCATGGGCGACAGCACATAGCCGCCGCCCGTGTCATACACGGGCCGGCCCAGCGCCGGACCGCTGCCCGGGGCGTAATGCATGTGATAGCCGCGCTCGAACGCCATCGGCAGGTCGATGCCGGTGGTCTTGAGCAGCGCCTTGGACCACGGACCCAGCGCCAGCACCAGGGCTGGCGCGGTCAGCGAATCGGACCGCTGGTCGCCCCGCACGGTCCAGTTTTGTCCATCGCGGCCGATGGCGGTGGCCTGCAGTGGCTTGAAGACACCCCCCTGCCGCTGGAACAGGTCGGCGTAAGCGCGCGTGACGGCGCCAGGATCGTCCACCGAATAGGAACCTTGAATCCACAGGGCGCGGGCGAATATGGGGGCCAGCGCGGGTTCCAGCCGCGCCAGATCGGCCGGGTCCAACGCCTGGGTCGGCACCTGGTGGCGGGCGTAGGCGGTGCGCGACCGCGCGCTGCCCTGCCACGCGGCTTCGCTGCGGAACAGGAAGATCCAGCCCGTGTCGCGCAGCCGCTGGGTGATGCCGGCTTCGGCCAGCAAGCGCTGGTGCTCGGGGGCGGACAGCCGGATCAGGCTGTCCAGCGCGGCGGCGGTTTCCTGGAAGACAGAGGGCCGCGCGCGCCACAGGAAGCCGGCGGCCCAGCCCAGGTTGCGGGCCAGGTAACCGGGACGGTAGCGGAATTGGACGGTGTCGTTCCTGAGCAGCCGGGGCAGTTGGCGCCACAGACCGGGATGGTTGAACGGCATCAGGGAACTGCGGGCCAGCACGCCGGCGTTGCCGTGCGAGGTCTCGTGACCGGGCTCCCGGCGGTCAACCAGGGTGACGTTCATACCGCGCCGCTGCAGTTCCAGCGCGCAGCAGACGCCGACGATGCCGGCGCCGAGCACAATGACTTGTTTTCCCATCTTTTTTTGGACTCAGCCTAGGGCCAAAGGGACCCGTCGGCGATTGTAGGGCAGGCGCGGCGGCCTGCGACCCGCACAGGCTGCCGCGCACACGCGCGCGGCGCGGGCCCGGCGGGCTGGGGCGGCGGGACTGGCGTCGAAAGCGGTTGCAGCCGGCCAGTGGCGCCGGGTTCAGGCCGCCGGCCGTTGCCCCAGGATCCGGCCGGCCGCGGCCACGCCCCACCAGGCCGCCTCCTCGAAGACGGAATAGCCGGACAGGTCGGCGTGGGCGAACAGCACCGGGCCATCGACGTCACGCAGGGCCGCCAGGCCCGGGTTGGACAGGTAGCCGCAATAGGGCGAGGCCATGGCGTGGCCCCGCACCGTGATCTCAAGCTGGCGCGCATGGCGCCAGAATTCGTCGCCATAGGCGGCCACCAGATCGGCCGCCGCCTCGTCGCGCAGGGCTTCGGGAGTGGCGCTGGCCAGCCATCGTCGCGTGGCTTGCGGCGTCTTGCCGCTGAGCGCGTCGTAGGCCGTGAACACCGTGCGTGGCGAACGCGCCACCCGCAGCAATTGGTGGGTCGACACCACGTAGCCCAGCGCGCGGCCCTGATAGACCACGTTGTCCCAGGACAGCGGCTCGCCGGGCGCTTCGCGCGGATAGCCGTCCATGACGAAGTTGGACACCAGCCACGGCGCGTGCGGCGAAGCGTGCACGGCCGGGTCGTAGCCATAGGCCCGGATGTCGGGCAGGATGCGCTGGGCCACGAACAGCGGCATGGCGCAGACCGCGCGCTGCGCCTGCAGCGTGTAGACGCTGGCGGCGGGGCCCGGCGTCAGGCAATCGACCTGGGGGCCAGCGGCGGTCTCGCGCAGGCGCATCGCGGTGCCGGGCAGCAGCCAGCCACTGTGGCCGACCCGCGCGCTGATGGCATCGCGCAGGCGCTGCATCAGTGGCGCCAGGCCGCCGGGCCAGGTCAGCACCGCGCCTTCGGCGGCGTTGGCGGCGTGGCCGTCGCGGCTGGCGAAATAATGCAGGCCGGCCCAGGCCGAGACCACGTCGTATTGCGCGCCGTAGTCGTCGCGGCAGCAGTAGTTCAGGTACCAGTGCAGGGCGGGCGAGGTATAGCCCTCGCGGTCCAGCCATGCTTTGAACGTCAGTGTGTCCAGCGCGCGCCAGGCCGGGTCGCGCGACGACAGGGCAATGGGAATGCAGAAGACCTTGCGGCCGTCGTTGCCCACCTGTCCGTGCAACTGGTCCACCTGGGCCAGGAACTTGCGATGCTGCTCGGCGTCGCCGTCGGGCAGGCCGGTCATGGGCAGCAGGCCGTCTTCCCAGTGGCCATTGCGCAGCAGGCGCTCCTGCGGCGAATGCGCCAGGATGGCTTCGTCGTAGTAGGGCCGCGCGGCGTAGGCGTCGCGTTCGGCGATGCCGAAGTCGGCCAGCATCTCGCGCACGTGGGTGGACTGCAGCGACGGCAGCGGCAGGTAGTGCGCGCCCAGCGGATAGTCCAGGCCGTCGCGCTGCCCGGCCGAGGCGTTGCCGCCGTACTCGGGGCCCTCGACCACTACGAAATCGGTATGGCCTTCGCGCGCCAGTTTCCAGGCGCACGACAGGCCGGCCACCCCGGACCCCAGGATCGCCACCTGGCAGCGGCGGCTGCCTGATGACGCCGGCAGGGCGGCGCCGTCGCGCAGCGCATGGCCGGCCTGCATGCCGGGATAGCGCAGCTCGGGCGTGGTCTCGATAGTGCGCGAGCGGTAATAGCCCGCCGTGCCCGCGGCGGCGGCGGTGGCCGCGCCCAACAGGAAGGTGCGCCGGCGCATCAGCGGATGACCTTGCGCCAGTCCTCGTCGAAGTAGCGCACGAGCGATTGTTCGTTCAGGCGGTTCGGCGGCATGGCCAGCGCCGGCATGTCGGCGGGAAAGTGGAACAGCTCGCGCAGGGTGGATGGGTCCAGGTAACGGGTCGGCACCGAGATGGCCGTGGGCGGCGTATAGTCGCGGCGCTTGCCGGCCAGGATGAAACCCCAGTCGCCGAACGAGGGCACGTAGGCGTGGTACGGCCAGGTGTTCAGGCCGGCTTCCTTCAGCGTGGCGTCCACGCTCCAGAACGAGCGCGGCGCGAAGTAGGGCGAGGTCGACTGGATGACCATGTAGCCGTTCTCGGCCAGGTGCCGCGCCATCAGGTGATAGACCGGCACCGAATACAACCGGCCCAGGCCGAAGTTGGACGGGTCGGGGAAGTCGACCACGATGTAGTCGTAGACCTCGGCATGGCTTTCCAGCCACCGGCCCGCGTCGTCGTTGATGACGGTGACGCGCGGATCCTTCAGCGAATTCTGGTTCAGCCGGGTCAGCGGCTCGGAGTGCGAGAACAGTCCGGTCATGGCCGGATCCAGGTCCACCAGCGTCACGTGTTCGACGTGCTTGTACTTGAGGATTTCGCGCACCGCCAGGCCGTCGCCGCCGCCCAGCACCAGCACGTTGCGGGCCCATGGCAGCGCTTGCAGGCCGGGAATCACCAGCGACTCGTGGTAGCGGTGTTCGTCGCGCGACGAGAATTGCAGGTTGCCGTTGATGTACAGGCGCAGGTCGTCGTGCCAGCGCGTCACGATCAGGCGTTGGTAGGGCGTGGTTTCGGCGTGCACCACGTCATCGCCGTACAGGCCCTTTTCGGCCCAGCCCGTCATCTGGCCGGAAAACAGGAAACCCAGGGCCAGCAAGCCCAGCACCACGCCGCCGCGGATGGCTTTTTCGGCGGGCCGGCGCACTTCGGCGCGGAACAGCCAGGTGGTCCAGAGCGCCACGCTGGCATTGAGGATGCCGAACAGGAACCCGGTGCGCAGCAAGCCCAGCTTGGGCGCCAGCAGCAGCGGAAAGATCAGCGAGACGGCCAGCGCGCCCAGGTAGTCGAACGTCAGCACGCGGCTGACGATTTCACGAAATTCCGTCTTGCGCTGGTTGAATACCCGCATCACCAGCGGGATCTCCATGCCCACCATCAGGCCGATGATGAACACGCCCACATACAGCGCGGCGCGAAAGGGCGCGGATAGCCAGGCGAACACCAGGAACAGGACGGCGGCGGAAACTCCCCCCAATAATGCGACGGCCAGCTCGACGTCGATAAAGCGATTCAAAACGTCGTCGTCTTTTACATATTTTGACAACCACGATCCGATGCCCATCGCGAACAGATAGCAGCCGATGACGGAGGAGAACTGGAGAATGGAATCGCCCAGCAAATAGCTGGCCAGCGCGCTGCTGATGAGCTCGTAGCCCAAGCCGCAGGATGCGACGATCAATACCGACAGGATGAGAACGCGGTCGCGCATGGGGGTTCCGACTCAGAAAATGCGTTCGCAGTATATCGAAGGCGCCGTATATACTGCGCGCAATTAGGGCCTGAAGGGGGCGAATATGGGAGAAGCGATGCATCCGGCCGTGACCTATCTGATCTACATCGTCTCGGCGCTGGTGATGCTGGGCGTGTTCACCGCCGTCTACACCACGGTGACGCGCTACCGGGAATTCGACCTGATCCGCGAGGGCAATATCGCCGCGGTGCTGTCCTACAGCGGTGCGCTGGTGGGCTTTTCCTTCACGCTGTGCTCCAGCATCGCCATCCACGCCAGCTTTGTCATGTTCGTGGTCTGGGGCGTCGCCGCCATGGTGGTGCAACTGGTCGTCTACGCGATCATGGCGCGGGCCATCCGCGGCCTGAACGAAGCCATCGAAGAAAACAATATCGCCATGGGCGGCCTGATCGGTTCGATCTCGCTGGCCGCCGGCGTCGTCAACGCCGCCTGCCTGACCTGAGCGGGCCGAACGCGTTGATTCCGATCTGAAACAGGAGAACTTGCCATGAGTCTCGGTTCATTTATTCGCAAGCAGTTCATTGACATCCTGCAATGGAATGAGGAAGGCGACGGCGTGTTGGCCTGGCGCCATCCGATGCAGGATTTTGAAATCCAGTACGGCGCCAGCCTGACCGTGCGCGAATCGCAGATGGCGGTGTTCGTCAACGAGGGCAAGGTGGCTGATGTGTTCGGCCCCGGCATGTACAAGCTGACGACGCAGACGCTGCCGATCCTGACGTACCTGAAGAACTGGGACAAGCTGTTCGAGTCGCCCTTCAAGTCGGACGTGATCTTTTTCAGCACCCGCCTGCAACTGGGCCGGCGCTGGGGCACGGCGCAACCGGTCACGCTGCGCGACAGCGAATTCGGCATGGTGCGGCTGCGCGCCTTCGGCGTGTATTCGTACCAGATCACCGATCCGGCCAAGTTCTACCGGGAAATCAGCGGCACGCGCGACGTGTATACGGTGGATGACCTGGAATTGCAGCTGCGCAATATGGTGGTCGCCGCCATGACCACCGCGCTGGGCGGCTCCAAGGTGGCGTTCCTGGACATCGCCGGCAACCAGGGCCTGATGTCCCAGAGCATCAGCGAGCAGCTGGCTCCGGTGTTCGACCGCTACGGCGTCAAGCTGGACAACTTCACGGTTGAAAACGTGTCGCTGCCCGAAGAACTGCAAAAGGCGCTGGACACCCGGATCTCGATGGGCATGGCCGGCGACCTGGGCAAGTTCACCCAGTACCAGACGGCCACCTCGATCCCGCTGGCGGCGCAGAACGAAGGCGGTATCGCCGGCATCGGCGCGGGCCTGGCGGCCGGCGCGGCGCTGGGCCAGACCATGGCGGCGGGACTGGGCTGTCTCTTATACACATCTCCGAGCCCACGAGACCTAATAACCGATCTCGTATTCCGTCTTCTGCTTGAAAAAAGGGGGGGGGGGGGGGGGGGGGGGGGGGGGGGGGGGGGGGGGGGGGGGGGGGGGGGGGGGGGGGGGGGGGGGGGGGGGGGGGGGGGGGGGGGGGGGGGGGGGGGGGGG
>NZ_JAELTJ010001427.1 GCF_016428805.1 Achromobacter sp. ASV32 | reverse complement strand
GGTTCTCCAGCACCGTCAGGTGCGGGAACAGGTTGAAGTGCTGGAACACCATGCCGACGTCCTTGCGGATGGTCTCGATGTGCTTCAGATCGTTGGTGAGCTCCGTGCCGTCCACGATGATGTGGCCTTTCTGGTGCTCTTCGAGCCGGTTGATGCAGCGGATCATGGTGGACTTGCCCGAGCCGGACGGCCCGCACACCACGATGCGCTCGCCCGGCGCCACGTCCAGGTTGATATTGCGCAGCACGTGGAACT
>NZ_JAELTJ010001426.1 GCF_016428805.1 Achromobacter sp. ASV32 | reverse complement strand
TGCCGATGGGGCCGGTGGGCGCCATGTAGACCGCGTCGTGGCCGGCGCCGCTGGGCAGGCGCATGCTGGCGTAGCCCAGCTGGTCGGCGGCGGCCTTCACCGCATCCATCACCAGCGGCGCGCAGTCGGTGGGCTGGGCGCGGCTCAGCGGCGTGAAGCCGGCGGTCAGGCGCAGCGCTTTCAGGTCTTGCTCGACGGCAGCCATCAACGTTTCCGCAAACGTATCCAGCACGGCGTTGCTGTCGCTGCGCATTT
>NZ_JAELTJ010001425.1 GCF_016428805.1 Achromobacter sp. ASV32 | reverse complement strand
TGGACACGTACATCCCGACGCCTGAGCGTGCCGTTGACGGCGCGTTCCTGATGCCGGTTGAAGACGTGTTCTCGATCTCGGGTCGCGGCACCGTGGTGACCGGCCGTATCGAACGCGGCATCATCAAAGTTGGTGAAGAAATCGAAATCGTCGGTATCGTTCCGACGGTCAAGACGACCTGCACCGGCGTGGAAATGTTCCGCAAGCTGCTGGACCAAGGTCAAGCCGGCGACAACGTGGGCATCCTGCTGCGCG
>NZ_JAELTJ010001424.1 GCF_016428805.1 Achromobacter sp. ASV32 | reverse complement strand
TCGAGCTGGTGGAAATGGAAGTTCGCGAACTGCTGTCCAAGTACGACTTCCCGGGTGATGACACCCCGATCGTCAAGGGTTCGGCCAAGCTGGCGCTGGAAGGCGACAAGGGCGAACTGGGCGAGCAAGCGATTCTGTCGCTGGCCCAAGCCCTGGACACGTACATCCCGACGCCTGAGCGTGCCGTTGACGGCGCGTTCCTGATGCCGGTTGAAGACGTGTTCTCGATCTCGGGTCGCGGCACCGTGGTGACCG
>NZ_JAELTJ010001423.1 GCF_016428805.1 Achromobacter sp. ASV32 | reverse complement strand
CGGCAGAATCCAGGCGGTCGCGGCGGTCGCCGCTGGCCTGGCTGCCAAGAACCTCTACGACGCGGTGGCGAAGAATCCCGCGCAGATGGGAGGCATCAGCGTCAACGTCGACGTGGGCGCCAGCAGCTCCAGCCAGACCCGCAGCGGACAGCGCAGCACCGCCAGCGGTTCGGCCGTCTCGGCAGGCCGGGACCTGGCCATCATCGCCACGGGGAAGGGCGCTCAGTCCAACATCACGGTGTCGGGCTCGAACCT
>NZ_JAELTJ010001422.1 GCF_016428805.1 Achromobacter sp. ASV32 | reverse complement strand
CGCTGTCCGGCAAGACCGACGGCGCGGTCGCCGAAGACGGCACCAGCACCGCCACCGGCAAGCTGGACGTGGCCGACGTGGACACGAGCGACACGCACACCTGGACCGTCAGCAACGACGGCAAGGGCGCGTATGGCAGCTTCACCGTCGACCAGAACGGCAACTGGAAGTACGAGCTGGACAACGCCAGCGACAAGGTCCAGGCCCTGAAGGAAGGCGAGAAGGTTACCGACACCATCACCGTGACCGTCGACGACGGCCA
>NZ_JAELTJ010001421.1 GCF_016428805.1 Achromobacter sp. ASV32 | reverse complement strand
TTCTGGTGCTCTTCGAGCCGGTTGATGCAGCGGATCATGGTGGACTTGCCCGAGCCGGACGGCCCGCACACCACGATGCGCTCGCCCGGCGCCACGTCCAGGTTGATATTGCGCAGCACGTGGAACTGGCCGTACCACTTGTTCACGTCCTGCAGTCGAATGATGGCATCAGACATGCCTGTACTCCCTAAGTATCGCGGTGCGCGTGCGCATCAAGCGCACGCGCGGCAAAAGTGTGGGGCTGTGGACCCTAGCGTGCATGACC
>NZ_JAELTJ010001420.1 GCF_016428805.1 Achromobacter sp. ASV32 | reverse complement strand
CCCCCCCCCCCCCCCCCCCCCCCCCCCCCCCCCCCCCCCCCCCCCCCCCCCCCCCCCCCCCCCCCCCCCCCCCCCCCCCCCCCCCCCCCCCCCCCCCCCCCCCCCCCCCCCCCCCTTTTCACGCCGACGACGGCATACGCGATCGGTTATTAGGTCTCGTGGGCTCGGAGATGTGTATAAGAGACAGGGCCAGGACCGCACGCCGCTGCTGTTCCGCCTGGCGCACGCCGGCGGCGGCTGGCGCGTGATCAGCGACCGCGGCTCGCC
>NZ_JAELTJ010000015.1 GCF_016428805.1 Achromobacter sp. ASV32 | reverse complement strand
GTATTCCGGCGCCTGCGCGATGCCGGCTGCTCCCTCAAGCTGCTGGCCGGCAACGACCAGGAGGCCGAGCGCGCCCGCTTGCTGGTGGCGGGCATGGAGGACGTCGAGGTCATGCCCCGTATGGACCTGAGCGCGGTGGCTCGCCTGCTGGCGGGTTCGCGCCTGATGGTGGGCCTGGATAGCGGCCTGACGCACCTGTCGGCCGCCCTGGGCCGTCCCACTATCGGTATCTACCGTGCGTCCACGCCGGTGCGCACGCCCCTGGTGGGCTCGAATTACACCGCCAGCCTGGGCGACCGCGGCGCATCGCCGTCGCGCGAGGCCGTCATGGCGTCGGTGGAGCAGGCACTGGCGGCGCGCTGATGAACCGCGCCGTCTACACCCTGGCGTTGCGGTCGCTGGCGCCGCTGGTGTGGCTGTGGATGGCTCGCCGCGCCAGGCGGGCGGGCGGCGAATGGCAGATTTTTTCACCCGAACGTTTCGGCCGGATCGCGCCGGACCCTGCGCCCGCGCCTGGCGCCCGTGCTGGGGCAGCGCCGGTCTGGGTGCATGCGGTAAGCCTGGGTGAAACGCGCGCCGCGCAGCCCTTGTTGCAGGCCTTGCTGGACCGCGGTCTGCCGGTATTGCTGACCCATATCACCGCCACGGGGCGCGCCGAGGGCGCGCGGTTGTTCGCGGACGCCATCGCCCGCGGCCAATTGCGCCAGGCCTGGCTGCCCTACGACTTTCCCGGCGCCACGCGGCGCTTCCTGGCCGCGCACACCCCCCGGTGCGGCATCCTGATCGAACGCGAGATCTGGCCCAATCTGCTGGCCGCGGCGCGCCGCCAGCGGGTGCCGATGGCCTTGGTAAGCGCCCGCTATTCCGCATCGTCGCTGCGCCAGGCGGCCCGCCTGGGCCGCGTGATGCGCGAGGCGCTGCAGGGGTTGGATCTGGTGCTGGCCCAGACGGCGCAGGATGCCGACCGGCTGGCGCAGGCGGGCGTGCGCCAGCCTGCCGTATCCGGCAATCTGAAGTTCGATCTGTCTCTGCCTGAACCGCAGGTGCGGGCGGGACAGGCCTGGCGCGCCCGCCTGGGCCGGCCGGTGATCGCGCTGGCCAGCACGCGCGAAGGCGAGGACGCGCCCTTCATCGAGGCGCTCAAGCGGCAGGCGGCGCAACCCGGCGGGCCCCTGTTCCTGCTGATTCCGCGTCATCCGCAGCGTTTCGACGAGGCGGCTGCGCTGCTGGAGCAGGCTGGCATCGGATATGTCAGGCGCTCGTCCGGGCAGGAACCGGGCACGGATACGAGTGTGCTGCTGGGCGATACGCTGGGAGAAATGGCTTTTTATTACGCCGCGTCGGACGTCGCGGTGGTGGCCGGCAGTTTTGCGCCGCTGGGCGGGCAGAACCTGATCGAAGCCTGCGCGGCGGGCGTGCCCGTGATCGTGGGACCGCACACATTCAATTTCCAGCAGGCCGCCAGCGACGCCATCGAGGCGGGGGCGGCCCAGCGTCAGCCCGATCCGGCGCAGGCGGTCGCGGCGGCGTTGGCGCTGGTGGCCGATCCGGCGAGGCGCCAGGTGGCGGGCGAGGCGGCGCGCGAGTGGTTTTCGAGCCATGCGGGCGCGACGGCCCGGACGATGGCGGCGCTGGGCCCCTGGCTGGATTGATGCGTCAGGCGGCGAACGGGCCGTTTGCCCCGCAGGCCTGCGACGCGCTGGCGTGACGCCGGGTTGAAGGCCGATCCGCCCTAGGAGGCGCTTCTGGGCACCAGCGTGACGGCGCCAGGGTTCAATTCCTGGCTGAAGCGGCGCGGATCGCGCCCTTCGTCTTCGGGCCGCACGCCCAGCCACCCCTGGCCCAGCGCTGCGACCCACAGGTTGGCCAGCAGAATCAGGATGAAGAGCACTCGCATGCCACGGCCTCGCGTCAGACGCCCGGCACGGGGGTGGCGCGCGCCATGGCGGCCAGCCCGTCCAGGACGGGATGATTCAAGTAGATAGGCACTGGCGCCGCACCGAACGCGCCGCCTGCATCGGCCAGCAGACGCTCGATTTCCTGGTGCACTTCCGGCCAGCCGCCGCCAGCCGCGAAGATCTGCGGGGCTTGCCCATAACGCTGGCGCCCGGCCAGCCATTGGCGTACCACCGCGCCGGCTTGGGCCGCGGCGATGCCGGAGGCGATGGCCTCGTGCGTGTCCGTGGGATAGGGCACGACCTGGCCTTCGGCGAACGGCAGGTTGGCCGTGCCATGGGCCAGCGCGTTGCGCATCATGGCGGGGCCCGGCAGGATCAGGCCGCCGGCGAAGACGTTGTCAGGCCCCACGGTATCGATCGTGGTGGCGGTGCCGAAGCTGGCCAGGAGGAAGGGCGGGTGGGCGCCGGGCAGGCGCGACAGCACGCCCAGCAGCGAGGCCCAGCGGTCCGCGCCCAGTTGCTGCGGCGTCTTGTAGCGGTTGACCAGCCCCAGGGTGGTGGCCTGCGACGTGGCCCACGTGACTTCGCAGCCGTGGCGTTGCAGGATGGCGGAGATGGCCGCGCCGCGTTCGGCGCCGGCCACGTTCACGCCCAGCGCGCGCGTCGGCCGTTGCGGCAGGGCGGTGAGCCAGCGGTCCAGTGCGTCCAGATCCAGGCCGTCGAAGGCGACGGCGGCAGGCTCGCGTGGCATGTCGGGGCTGCTGGGGTCCAGCCAACCCACTTTGAGGCGGCTGTTGCCGGAGTCGATGAGGATGATCATGCTTGGCGCCGAATCGAGATTTCACCGACCGAAATCGGGGTGGCCCCTTCGGGCGTCTGCACCAGCAGGCGGCCCTGGCCATCGACGCCACAGGCGGTGCCGCTCAGGATCACGTCGCCCTTGTCCAGCACGTTGACCGGGCGTCCGGCCAGCGCATCCACCTGGTCGAAACGCTGTGCGAAGGCGCCGAAGCCTTCGCGTTCCAGGGTCTGGACGGCTTCGTGCCAGGCGGTTGCCGCCGCGCAGACCAGGTCTGCCGCGGTGGCGGCGTGGCCGGGCGCGTGTTCGGTGACCTGGATCCAGTCGGCGACCTGGCGGCCCAGCGCTGCCGACAGCGCGTCGGCGTCGACCAGGTTCACGCCCATGCCGATGACGACCGTGTAGCCGGTTTCGCGGCCGCCGGGGTTGCGCGTGGTCTCGACCAGCACGCCGGCCAGCTTGGCGTCGTGCCATTGCACGTCGTTGGGCCATTTCATGCACAGCCCGTCGGCGCCGGGTCCGGCCACGGCGCGCAGCGCCTCGCAGGCGGCCAGTCCAGCCAGGGGCGACAGGGCCGGCAGTTGCGCGGCCGGCAGGTGGACGTCGAACGCGCAGGAAAACATCAGCGCCGCGCCCACCCGGTTGCGCCAGGGGCGGCCAGCGCGGCCGCGGCCGGTTTCCTGCAGATGGGTGCCCAGCAGCCAGGGTTTGCCGGCGCTGGCGCCCGTGCGTGCGCGCGCCAGCAGGTCGGCGTTGGTCGAGCCGGTGCTGGCGGTCCAGGCGACATCTTGGAAGGCGGGCAGGCGCGAACCCAGCATCCGGGCCAGGTCGTCTGGCGCGGGCAGGTCGGTGGAGCGGACGAGAGCGGACATGGCGGCGATTGTAGGGCACGCGCGCGGCGGGTTCGCGGCGTTTCGTCCCCAGCGTATATGATTGGCGATACATTTTGCATCGGTACCTTGTCTACATGCCGCATTCCGCTCAGTCCGCGCCCGCCGCCGTGCCCTTCCGCCAGGAAGCAGGCGTGTGCCACGTCGGGGGCGACTGGAGCGTCCTGGCGCTGGCCGAGCCGGGCGAAGTCGACCGACGCCGCGCCGCGATGGCCAAGGCCGCCAGCGAGGACGTGCGCTGGGACCTGCACGGCATCAGCCGGCTGGACACCATCGGCGCTCTGCTGATCTGGCAAGCCTGGGGAGAAAAGCTGCCCGAGCGCGTGCGCTGGTCGGCCGGCCAGCAGGACGTATTCAATGCCCTGGCGCTGAACAAGGGCGGAAAACAGGAGCCGCCGCGTCCCGAACCGTCGTGGGGCTGGGTCCGGGCACTGGGCGGGGCGGTGTTGCAGGCGGCCGAGAACGGCCGTGCGCTGCTGGTGATGCTGGGTCAGCTCGTGCTGGACCTGTTCGGCATGTTGCGCCGGCCCTCCAGGGGCCCCTGGCGCGAAATCTCGGCCCAGATCTACCGCACGGGCGCCCAGGCGCTGGGCATCACGGCGCTGGTGGGATTCCTGATCGGGGTGGTGCTGTCGTACCTGTCGGCGCAGCAGTTGCAGATGATCGGCGCCGACCGCTTCATTGTGCGGCTGCTGGGTGTGTCCATCGTGCGCGAACTGGGCCCGGTGCTGGCGGCCATCCTGGTGGCGGGCCGGTCGGGATCGGCCATTACCGCCCAGATCGGCGTCATGCGGGTCACCCAGGAGCTGGACGCGATGTTGGTGATGGGTATTTCGCATGGGCAGCGGTTGATTCTGCCGCGGGTGGTGGCGCTGGCCATCACCATGCCGCTGCTGGTGCTGTGGACCGACGCCATGGCCATCCTGGGCGGCATGATGGCCGCGCAAGTGAAGTTGGGCGTGTCGATGCAATGGTTCCTGCAGTCGCTGCCCGATGCCATCTCCCTGACCAATTACTGGATCGGCATCCTGAAGGGCGTGACGTTCGGGATGCTGATCGCGCTGATCGCCTGCCATTTCGGTCTGCGTATCCAGCCCAATACGGAAAGCCTGGGGCGCGGCACGACGACCTCGGTGGTGACGTCCATCACGGGCGTGATCCTGCTGGATGCGCTGTACGCGGTCATTTTCAGTTCGGTGGGCATCTGATGGCCGGCGCCGAGCAGCATCGCCTGTTTACCGAAGAGCACGTCACGGTCGCGCCCGTCATTACCGTGCGCGGATTGCGTACGGCTTTCGGCGACCACGTGGTGCACGACAACCTCGACCTGACCGTGTTCCCTGGCGAGATCCTGGTGCTGGTGGGCGGTTCGGGCACGGGCAAGACGGTGCTGCTGCGGCAGATCATCGGGCTGGACCAGCCGGCCGCCGGCACGATCCAGGTGTTGGGCAATACCCTGTCCGAGCTGACAGCCAGCGAGCGGCGGCGCCTGTCGTACCGCTGGGGCATGCTGTTTCAGGCCGGTGCGCTGTTTTCGGCGCTGTCGGTGTACGACAACGTGGCGCTGCCCCTGCGCGAGCTGCGCAGCGTGCCCGAAGACCTGGTGCACGATGTGGTGATGTGCCGGCTGGCGATGGTCGGCCTGTCGGCGCAGGACGCCTGCAAGCGGCCGTCGGATCTGTCCGGCGGCATGGTCAAGCGCGTGGCGCTGGCGCGGGCGCTGTCGCTGGATCCGGAACTGGTGTTCCTGGACGAGCCGACGGCGGGCCTGGATCCGTTGCGCTCGGACGAATTCGTGGACCTGGTGCGCAGCCTGCACCGTCAGTTGGGATTTACCGTCGTCATGGTGACGCACGATCTGGACACGCTGCTCGCGTTGGCCACCCGTGTCGCCGTGCTGGCGGACAAGCGGGTGATCGTATGCGACACGGTGCCGGAAGTACTGAAGGTCGATCACCCGTTCATTCACACATTCTTCCTGGGCGAACGCGGGTTGCGCGCGCTCGGGGACATGGCGCCGAAGGGAATGCATCATGGAAAACCGTAGTCATGCGCTCATGGCCGGCATCTTCACGCTGGTCCTTCTGGCCGCCGCTGCGCTGGTGGCCGTCTGGATCGGTCGCGACCGGACCAAACTGCAAACCTACGAAATCGTCTCGGCCACCGCCGTCAGCGGCCTGAACCCGCAGTCGACCGTCCGGTACCAGGGGGTGCCGGTGGGCAAGGTGCAGTCGCTGGCGTTGAACCCCGAAAAACCCGGCCAGGTGCGTATCCGCATCGGCGTGGCGCCCAATACGCCCATTACCGAATCGACCTGGGCGGAACTGGGCGTACAGGGCGTGACCGGCATGGCCAACGTGGAACTGCGCGATGACGGCAGCTCGTTCAAGCGGCTGGCGTCCAGCGATGCCAACCCCGCGGCGATTCCGCTGCGTCCGGGCTTTCTGGACCGTATCGAGCAGCGAGGCGGGCGTCTCATTTCCAACGTGGAAGATGCCACCGAGCAACTGCGCCGTCTGCTCAGCCAGCAGAACGTGCAGGCGCTGACCGCCACGTTGCAGAACGCCACGGACATCACCCAGTCGCTGAAAGACGCCACGCGTGAACTGAAGCCCACCCTGGAAAAGCTGGGGCCGCTGATGGATTCGCTGGGCAGCACGTCGCGCCAGGCCGACCGCGCGGCACGCGAGGTCGCGGACCTGGCCCAGCAGGCGCGGCAGTCGTTGGCGCGCCTGAACGCGCCCGACGGCCCGCTGGCCACGGCCACGCGCAGCTTGAACGATATCGCTTTCGCGGCCTCGCGCCTGGATGGCGAGACGCTGCCGGCCGTCACCAGCATGGCGGCCAATGTCAGCGCGGCCGCGCGGGGCGCCACCTTTACCCTGCGGCGCGTCGACAACTCGCCGCAATCGTTGTTGTTCGGGCCGGCGCCGGTGGCGCCCGGGCCCGGCGAGGCCGGGTTCGCCGGATTTGGGAGACAGCCGAAATGAAGATGCGTAGCGCGATTCTGATCCTGACGCTGGCGCTTGCCGGCTGCGGCGTGGGCCGCGTTGGCGCGCCGCCCGCCGTGTTCGATCTGGGCCTGGATGCCCGTCCGGTGCCGCAACTGCCGGCGCGCGAACCGATCGCGCTGGTGTTCTCGGCCGTGCCCGCGCTGTCCGATACCGGTATCGTCTGGCGCGTCGGCGACAGTGCGGCACCCAAGTCCTATGCGACGTACCGCTGGTCGTCGGCGCCTTCGGACCTGGTGCGCCAGCGCCTGATCGAGCGTCTGTCGCGCCAGGGCCCGGTGCTGGCCGACCGGGCCAGCGGCCAGACGCCGCAGTTGCAGGTCTACCTGTCGCAGTTCGAGCAGGTGTTCACGGCCGACGGCTCGGCCAGCGAGGGCCGCGTGCTGCTGCAGGCGGTCTTGCTGAACGGCCGCGACGTCGCGGGCCAGGTCCGCATTGCCACGCAGGCCCCTGCGCCAACGCAGGACGCCGCAGGCGGCGTGGCCGCATTACGCCAGGCCACGGACGATGCCGCCGACCAGCTGGCGCAGTGGTTGGCCGCCAACCCGAAGGCCGCGGCGCGGCCGGCCCGTTGAGGCCGCCGGTTAACATTCCTTTTTTTTGACGCAGCACGAGTTCTCCTATGCCCGCAAGCACTGAAACCCACGCCTTCACCGGCGCCGCCGGCCGCATTGATTGCGCGGTGGATTGGCCCGACGGCACCCCGCGGGGCTGGGCCCTGGTGCTGCATCCGCACCCGCTGCAAGGCGGCGCGCGCGAAAACAAGGTGGTGACCACCCTGTCGCGCGCCTGTGTGCAGCATGGCCTGGTGGCCGTGCGCCCCAACTTCCGCGGCGTCGGCTTGTCCGAAGGCGTGTTCGACAAGTCCGTCGGGGAAACCCAGGACATGCTGGCGGTGGTGGCCCAGATGCGCGAGCGCCATCCCGAACTGGCCGCCGCGCCCTGGGTGCTGGCCGGCTTTTCGTTCGGCACCGCCGTGGCCGCGCAGACCTATGCCGCGTTGGCGGACCAAGGCGACACCGTGTTGCCCAGCGCATTGATGCTGATGGGCCCCGCCGTGAACCGCTTCCAGTCGCACGAAGTGCAGGTGCCTGACGATACGCTGATGGTGCATGGCGAAGAGGACGAAGTCGTGCCGCTGTCCGAAGCCATGGATTGGGCGCGGCCGCGCGCGATCCCGGTGGTGGTGATTCCCGGCGCGTCGCACTTTTTCCACGGCAAGCTGCTGGTGCTGCGCCAACTGGTGCAGGCGCGCCTGAAGGTCGCGCTGGACTGAACGGCCCGCCGCGAGGCGGCGAGAGTTGCATCACGTTGCATGTTTTAAGTGCCCAAGGAACCCATCCCGGGGCGGATGGGTCCTACCGACTGCCTATAATTGTCAGCCACTTGCCCCGCGCCGGCGGGCGTCTTTCCTGGACCCACGTTGCCGATGAAGAATTTGCCTTACTCCGCTCAATCCCCCGTTGTCTTTGCCCGTCGCGCCTTGGCCGGCGCGGTGCTGTCGGCGATGCTCGCGGCGTCGCTGCCGGCCTGGGCCCAGCAGGCGCCCGCGGCGGCCCCCGCGGCTGCCGGCGCTGCCGCGACCGCCCCGTCGGCAACGGGTGTGGTGCCGGTGGGCGACGTGTCGGCGGTGCCCGCGCCCACCATCGCGGCCAAGGCCTGGATCGTGCTGGACGTGAACAGCGGCCAGACCCTGGCGGCCTCCAATCCGGACATGAAGGTCGAGCCCGCTTCGCTGACCAAGATCATGACGGCCTACGTGGTGTTCAACGCGCTGGAAGAAAAGCGCCTGACGCTGGAGCAGACCGTGCCCGTGTCCGAGCACGCCTGGCGCACCGGCGGTTCGCGCATGTTCATCGAACCGCGCAAGCCGGTCACCGTCGACGAGCTGAACCAGGGCATGATCGTGCAGTCCGGCAACGACGCGTCGGTCGCACTGGCCGAAGCGGTGGGCGGCAGCGAAACCGCGTTCGCCGCGCTCATGAACCAGGAAGCCGAACGCCTGGGCATGCGCAACACCCACTTCATGAACGCCACGGGTCTGCCCGACCCGCAGCACATGACCTCCACGCGCGACCTGGCCACCTTGTCGGCGCACCTGATCACCGATCACCCCGAGTTCTTCCACTACTACAAGCAGAAGAGCTTCACGTACAACAAGATCACCCAGCCCAACCGCAATCGCCTGTTGTGGGCCGACCCGTCGGTCGACGGCATGAAGACCGGCCACACCGATTCGGCCGGCTATTGCCTGGTGTCGACGGCGGTGCGCGGCGACCGCCGCATCCTGGTGGTGGTTGTGGGTACCGATAGCGAAGCCACCCGCGCCGAGGAAAGCCTGAAGCTCCTGAACTGGAGCTTCCAGAACTTCGACACCGTCAAGCTGTTCGACAAGAGCCAGCCCGGTATCGATGCCCGTGTCTGGGAGGGCACCGCTGAAAACGTCAAGCTCGGCCCGCCCAACCCGGTGTCGGTGGCAGTGCCGCGCGGCAAGGCTGGCGACCTGAAGCCGGTGGCGCAGCGCACGGACCCGCTGATCGCTCCGTTGGCCAAGGGCCAGCAGGTCGGCACGCTGCAGTTCACGCTGGACGGCAAGGTGCTGCGCAGCGAGCCGCTGGTGGTGCAGGACGCCGTCGAACGCGCGGGCTTCTTCGGCCGCATGGTCGACACCGTTAAGCGCTGGTTCCAGTAAGCGGACGCGCCACGGGCGCGGTCGCGGGTGTAAGCTCTATCCCAAGGGGCGGGCCATGTGGCCCGTCCCTATCCATTTGATTCTCAGGAGCGGCTCATGATTCCGGGCGTACCGGGCGAAAGCCAGGTGTTTCTCAATGGCGAGTTTCTGCGCGTGGACGAGGCCAAGGTCTCCGTCCTGGACCGCGGCTTCATTTTCGGCGACGGCATCTACGAAGTCGTGCCCGTCTATCGCGGCAATGCCTTCCGCATGGCCGAGCATCTGGACCGTCTCGATCGCAGCCTGGCGGCCTTGCGCATCGCCCAGCCGTTCGACCGCGCCGGCTGGATCGACCTGGTCGAACAGCTGCTGGCGCGCTCCAACCTGGAAACCTGCATCGTCTACCTGCAGGTGACCCGCGGTGTTGCCAAGCGCGATCACCCGTTCCCGCCCCAGCCGGTGACGCCGACGGTGTTCGGCATGGTGTCGGCCTGGGCGCCGCCCTCGGCCGCGGCGCGCAGCCAGGGGTTGTCCGCCATCAGCATCCCCGACGAGCGTTGGTTGCACTGCGAGATCAAATCCGTGTCGCTGCTGGGCAATGTGCTGGCCAAGCAGCAGGCGGTGGATGCCCACGTCGACGAAGTGCTGCAGTTCCGCGACGGCTTCCTGACCGAAGGCTCGTCCACCAACATCTGGGTGGTGTCCGGCGGCAAGCTGCTCGCGCCGCCCAAGAACAACTTGATCCTGGAAGGCATCCGCTACGGTCTGATGGGCGAGCTGGCGGCCGAAGCCGGCATCGCCTTCGAGGCGCGCCGCATCACGCAGGACGAGGTCGCGCAGGCGGACGAATTGATGCTGTCCTCGGCTACCAAGGAAGTGCTGGCGATCGTCTCGCTGGACGGCCGGCCGGTGGGTTCGGGCAAGCCCGGCCCCGTTTTTGAGCAATTGCGCGCGGGTTATGATGCCCGCATCGCCGCGCTCTGATGCCGCACTGGCGGGGCGCCTGGCCGCCCCGCGCCGCTTGCCCTGGCCAGCGGGCCTTGCCTGGGCGACGCCTGCCCCCATATAGATGAATTGACGCTCCAGGCCATCCATCATGCATATTCCGCCCGAAGAATCCCTCATCGAGTACCCCAGCGACTTTCCCATCAAGGTCATGGGCAAGCAGCATCCCGACTTCGCGCAGACGCTGACCGAGGTCGTGCTGCGCTTTGACCCGGGCTTTGACGCCGCCACGGTCGAAATGCGGCCCAGCAAGGGCGGCAACTACATGGGCCTGACCTTCACGGTGCGCGCCACCTCGCGCGAGCAGCTCGACGGGCTGTACCAGGCGTTGCACGGCCATCCCATGGTGTCGATTGTCCTCTAGGGCAACAAGGCTGCCGTGATCAAGTGGCTCGCGCGGCCCGCGGACTATCTGTCCGTGTGGCGGGACATGCAGGCGTACACCGACCAGCGCTCGGCCGAGACGCCCGATGAAATCTGGCTGTGCGAGCATGCCCCCGTGTACACACTGGGGCAGGCGGGCCTGCCCGAGCACGTCCTGAACCCTGGCGCCATCCCCATCGTCCATTGTGATCGGGGCGGCCAGGTGACGTATCACGGTCCCGGTCAGGTCATGGCCTACGCGCTGTTCGACCTGCGCCGCGTCGACATGTACGTCAAGGAATACGTCGCCTTGCTCGAGGCCGCGGTCATCGACACGCTCGAGGAAATGGGCGTTGCCGGCGCCTGCCGCAAGCCGGGCGCACCGGGCGTCTACGTGCCCGCGCCGGGCGGCGGCGACCTGGCCAAGATCGCCGCGCTGGGCATCAAGATCCGCAACGGCCGCGCCTATCATGGCGTGTCACTCAATGTCGCCATGGACCTGGCGCCCTTCCTGGGTATCAACCCCTGTGGCTACGCCGGGCTGCGCACCGTCGATATGGCGGCCTGCGGCGTGCGGCAAGACCCCACGGACGTCGGCGATGCGCTGGCGCGCAATCTGGCCCGCGCCTGGCGCCAGGCAAGGACCCCTGCATGACATTGACCTTCACCCCGGCCGAGGTGGCCGCGACTTCGCCCGAGCAATTGGCGCAACTGCGCGCGGGGCCGGTCGAGACGTACGCCGCCTGGATACAAACCGCGGCCGGCATGGGCCTGGCCGAGGCGCAGACCATTTTTGGCCAGATGCTGCTGGATGGCATCGGCATGCCGCAAGACCAGGCCGAAGCGCTGGCGTGGTTCAAGCGCGCCGCCCATGGCGACAGCCTGATGGCGATCAACATGGTGGGCCGATGCTATGAGAATGGCTGGGGCGTGGCACCGGACGATACCGTGGCCGCGTACTGGTTCCGGCTGGCCGCCGACCGCGGCCTGGACTGGGGCATGTACAACTATGCTCACATGCTCCGGAGCGGCCGTGGCGGCGTGGTGCAGAACCGCGCCGCGGCGCTGGCGCTGTACCAGCAGGCCGCCCAGGCCGGTCATGTGAAATCCATCGGTGTCGTGGGCCGTTTCTATGAAACCGGCGACGTCGTGGCGCAAGACCTGGAGCGCGCGTTCGACTGCTACCAGCGCTGTGCCGAAGGCGGCGATTTTCGCGGCATGTTCCATCTGGGCCGCATGCTGCTGCTGCGCGGCCGCAAGGAGGACGCGGTGCAGTGGCTGGTGCGCGTGCCCGACACCGCCACGCCGGCCTTTTTGCGCGAGGCCGACGTCATGTTGCGCGACAGCGGCTTCGCGCCGCTGTACGAAACCGGGGCCTGACCAGCCGGGACGCTGGCGGCCGCCGCGTCTGGCCGCGCAGCGCACCTGCCGGGGCGCGCCCTAGGTGCTCAGACGCGCCTCGAACACCACTTCCATGGTTGCCCGTGTTCCGGCGGGCTCCTCGCCGTCCAGGCGGTCCAGCAACAACTGGCCCGCACGGCGGCCCAGTTCTGCCGCGTCCATGCCCAGCGTCGTCAGCCCCTGCGCCCATTGCGGCGCGCTGCCGTCGTCGGTAAAGCCCAGCACCGCCAGATCCTGAGGCACGTGCAGATCGCGGTTGTGGGCTTCCGACACGGCAGCCGCGGCCAGCAGGTCGGACGTGCAGAACACGGCGTCGAAGATCGTATTGGTCGCCAGCAGCCGCAGGAAGGCCATGCGGCCATCGTTCATCTGCCGGGCCTCGGGTTGCACGATGTCGGCGACCTGGGTCAGCCCCAGCGCGGCGGCGGTGCCGATGAAGCCCTCTCGGCGGGCGCGTTCCCAGGGGTTGTCGGTGCTGATGCAGGCTACCTGCGCAAAGCGCTTGTCGGCGAAATGACGGGCAGCCTGGCGACCGGCCTCGGCGTTGTCGATGATCACGGCGCTGTCCAGGGGGGTATCCGACAGGCTCCAGGTTTCCACCACCGGGATCTCCAGCGCGGCCAGGGCGGCTCGCAGCTGCGGATCGTCCAGCGGACCCACCACCAGGGCTGCGGCCGGGCGCAGCAGGGCCAGCTGCGACATCAGGGCCGGTTCGTGCCAGGGGCCGGCGGCCAGATAGTAGCCGGCAGGGGCCAACCGGTCGGCGCAGGCCTGGATGGCGCGGGCGGCGGGGGCTGCATCCAGCCGGGGGGCGATCAGGGCGATGGGGCGGGGGGCAGGCAGGCAAGACATGGCGGGCAAGGGGGAAATTCGTCAGGCGTGACGATAACCCAGACACGTGCGGCCGCCGTCCGCACGGCCATTCGGGGCGGATCCCGGCGGCGGAGGGTAAAATGCCTTTTTTGTCTCAGACCGGGACGCCGCGCGCGCCGGTCGTGAAGGTGTCTCATGTCTACGCTTGCCGAGTCGTCTGTTCCCTCGAACGAACCTGCCGCTGCGCCCGCCGAAGCGGCCTACGATCCGACGCAGAAGCAGAAATCCCAGGCCAAGACGGCGCGCATCCCGATCAAGATCATTCCCGCCGAACGCCTGAAAAAGCCGGAATGGATCCGCGTCAAGGCTGCCCAGCCCGGGTCGCGCTTCTACGATATCAAGCGCATCCTGCGCGAGCACAACCTGCACACGGTGTGCGAGGAAGCGTCCTGCCCGAACATCGGTGAATGCTTCGGCAAGGGCACCGCCACGTTCATGATCATGGGCGACAAGTGCACCCGCCGCTGCCCGTTCTGTGACGTGGGCCATGGCCGTCCCGATCCGCTGGACACCAAAGAGCCCGAAAACCTCGCGCGTACCATCGCCGCGATGAAGCTGTCGTACGTTGTGATCACTTCGGTCGACCGCGACGACCTGCGCGATGGCGGCGCCGGCCACTTCGTCGATTGCATCACCCACATCCGCGAACTGTCGCCGTCCACCCGCATCGAGGTGCTGGTACCCGACTTCCGTGGCCGCCTGGACCGCGCGCTGACCATCCTGAACGCGGGCCCCCCGGATGTCATGAACCACAACCTGGAAACGGTGCCGCGTCTGTACAAGCAGGCCCGTCCGGGTTCGGACTACCTGCACTCGCTCAAGCTGCTGGCCGAGTTCAAGAAGCTGCATCCCAACGTTCCCACCAAGTCCGGCCTGATGCTGGGCCTGGGCGAAACGGACGAAGAAATTCTGCAGGTGATGCGCGACATGCGCGAGCACAACGTCGATATGCTGACCATCGGCCAATACCTGCAGCCGTCGGAACACCATCTGCCGGTGCTGCGCTACGTGCATCCCGATACGTTTGCGATGTTCGAGCGCGAAGCCTACGCGATGGGCTTTTCGCATGCGGCGGTGGGCGCCATGGTGCGTTCGTCGTACCACGCCGACGAGCAGGCGCATGCGGCGGGCGTGCCCAACTGAGCCTCGGCGCACGCAGTTTTCGCCACGACTGAAAAAATGCCCCGCAAGGGGCTTTTTTCATTCCGCCGCGGGGCGCGATACCCGGCTGGTCCAGAACACGTCCGGCTGGCCGGCCTGGTGGTTCAGGTAGCGCGCCAGCACGAACATCAGATCCGACAAGCGGTTCAGGTATTGCCGCACAGGCGTGTTCACGGCCTCGGCGCGCGCCAGCGCCACCACGGCGCGTTCGGCCCGGCGGCAGGCGGTGCGCGCCAGATGGGCGTACGCGGCCGCGCGCGAGCCGCCCGGCAGGATGAATTCGCGCAAGGGGGCAAGCGCCGCGTTGTAGTGCGCCAGCCGCGCGTCCAGCTGCGCCACCTGGGCATCGGCCAGGGCGACATGGCCGGGGATGCACAATTCGGCGCCCATATCGAACAAATCGTGTTGGATGGTCAGCAGATCTTCGGCCACCTCGGACGAAACCGGTTCGGTCAGGAGCAGGCCGATGACGCTGTTGAGCTCGTCCACGTCGCCCAGCGCAGCGATGCGGGCGGCGTCCTTGGGCACGCGCGACCCGTCCCCCAGTCCGGTGGTGCCATCGTCCCCGGTGCGGGTGGCGATGACGGAAAGGCGGTTGGCCATGAGAGGTCCTTTGAAAACAACCGTCAAGATTGTTGCGTTAATACGGGTGAACTATTGCACAAGGACGGTATCCTAGCATTGTGGAAAACGCAGGAAGGCCGTCTGGCTGCCCGCGCGCTTTCGTAGCAATCGGAGGATACGCATGGCTTTCAACCGCAAATACGCAATGCCCACCGCGATCGCCACGGCCATGGCGGTGGTGTCGCTGGCAACGCCGCTGGCGTTCGCGCAGCAGGCCGAGGCCAGCGGCGAAGTACGGCGCGTGGACCCTGCCGCGGGCAAGGTCACCATCAAGCACGACGCCATCAAGGCGTTGGACCTGCCGGCGATGACACTGGTGTACGACGCCGATCCCGCGCTGCTGGCCAAGATCAAGGCCGGCGACAAGGTCCGCTTCACCGCCGAACGCAAGGACGGCAAGTACGTGGTGACGGCTATCGCCAACTGACGATCCGCGCGCCAACAAAAAGGCCCGCCGCAAGGGATTGCGGCGGGCCTTTTTCTGCCCGTTGCCGGGCCCCGGTTTACAGCACGTAGCGGGCCAGGTCCTGGCTGCTGGCGGCTTCGGCCAGTTGGGCGTTGACGTAGGCGGCGTCGATCTTGACCGTCTTGTCGCTGCTGGAGGTGGCGTCGAACGACAGCTCGTCCAGCAGTTTTTCCATCACCGTGTACAGACGGCGGGCGCCGATGTTCTCGGTGGTTTCATTGACGTCGTAGGCCAGCTCGGCCAGGCGGCGCACGCCTTCGTCGGTGAATTCCAGCTGCACGTCTTCGGTGGCCATCAGCGCGGTGTACTGCTTGGTCAGCGACGCATCGGTATCCGACAGGATGCGCACGAAGTCTTCGGCGGTCAGCGATTCGAGTTCGACGCGGATCGGGAAACGGCCCTGCAGTTCAGGGATCAGGTCTGACGGGCGCGCCAGGTGGAAAGCGCCCGAGGCGATGAACAGAATGTGGTCGGTGCGGACCATGCCGTAGCGCGTGTTGACGGTTGTGCCTTCAACCAGCGGCAGCAGGTCGCGCTGTACGCCCTGGCGCGAGACGTCGGCGCCGCCGCTTTCCTGGCGCGCCGCGATCTTGTCGATTTCGTCCAGAAAGACGATGCCGTTCTGTTCGACGTTGTTGATGGCGGCGGTGCGCAGGTCTTCCTCGTTGACCCGCTTGGCGGCTTCTTCGTCGACGATCAGCTTGAAGGCTTCGCGCACCTTCATTTTCTTGGACTTCTTTTTGTCGCGGGCCAGGCCGGCGAACATGCCGCGCAGTTGCTCGGCCATTTCTTCCATGCCGGGAGGCGTCATGACGTCCATTTGCGGCGCGGCCTGGGCGACTTCGATCTCGATTTCGAGGTCGTCGATCTTGCCCTCGCGCAGGCGCTTGCGGAACGTCTGGCGGGCGCTGTTGTCTTCGCCGCGCTCGGGTTCGCCGGAGGCGCCGCGCGGGGGCGGTACCAGGGCGTCCAGGATGCGGTCTTCGGCGGCGTCTTCGGCCTGGGTGCGCACGCGGCGCATTTCCAGTTCACGCGTCTGCTTGATCGAGTATTCGGTCAGGTCGCGGATGATGGTGTCGACGTCGCGGCCCACGTAGCCCACTTCGGTGAACTTGGTGGCTTCGATCTTGATGAACGGCGCATTGGCCAGCTTGGCCAGGCGGCGGGCGATCTCGGTCTTGCCCACGCCGGTCGGGCCGATCATGAGGATGTTCTTGGGGTGGATTTCGTGGCGCAGCGGCTCGGCTACCTGCTGGCGGCGCCAGCGGTTGCGCAGGGCCACCGCCACCGCGCGCTTGGCGCGATTCTGGCCGACGATGTATTTGTCGAGTTCGGAGACGATTTCTCCGGGCGTCATGTTGGATGCGGACATGAGGGCGAATCCTTGGAGCTAGGGCCGGCTGGGGGACGCGCGCGGCGGCGCGAAAGCTCGCGCCGCGCGGCGGGCGTCAGGCGCCCAGCGTTTCGATGACGTGGTTCTGGTTGGTGTAGATGCAGAGGTCGCCAGCGATCTCGAGAGATTGTTTGACGATGGTCTCGGGCGGCAGTTCCGTGTTGCGCAGCAGCGCCAGCGCGGCGGATTGCGCATAGGCGCCGCCCGAGCCGATGGCGGCCAGGCCGTGTTCGGGTTCGAGCACGTCGCCGTTGCCGGTCAGCACGAGGGTGTGTTCGGTGTCGGCCACGATCAGCATGGCTTCGAGCCGGCGCAGGACGCGGTCGGTGCGCCAGTCGCGGGTAAGTTCGACGGCCGCGCGCATCAGGTTGCCCTGGTGCTTTTCGAGCTTGGCTTCGAAGCGTTCCTGCAGCGTGAATGCGTCGGCGGTGGCGCCGGCGAAACCGGCCAGGATCTTGTCGTGGTACAGGCGGCGGATCTTGCGTGCCGTGCCCTTGACGACGATATTGCCCAGGGTGACCTGGCCATCGCCGCCGAGTGCGACGCGGTTGCCGCGGCGCACACACACGATGGTGGTGGCGTGAAATTGTTCCATGCGTTCCTTCCTTTGAAACGACTAGCTGGGGGCGATCCAAGGGAAATCAAGGCTTGTCGCCACGGCAATAAAAAAGGCCATGCTGCCAGGGCAGCATAGCCTTTCAGGGTGACGCCGAAAACGGGACGGATCAGTCGCCGTACAGCTTCTGGCGCATTTCACGCCGTTCCTGCGCTTCCAGCGACAGGGTGGCGGTGGGGCGGGCCAACAGGCGCGGAACGCCGATGGGCTCGCCCGTTTCTTCACACCAGCCGTATTCGCCGCTGTCGATGCGGGCAATGGACTGTTGCACCTTTTTCAGCAGCTTGCGCTCGCGGTCGCGGGTGCGCAGCTCAAGGGCGTGTTCTTCCTCGATGGTGGCGCGGTCGGCGGGATCGGGCACGAACTGCGTTTCGCGCAGGTGCTCGGTGGTCTCGCCGGCGTTGGCCAGGATGTCCTGTTCGAGTTGTTTGAGCCGTTCCTTGAAGAATGCCAGCTGGCGTTCGTTCATATAGTCGGACTCGGGCATGGCCAGCAATTCCTTCTCGCTGGGCAGATCAATCGCCGTATCGCTCGTCGACTTGCTTGATTTTTTGGTTGCTGCCTTGGTAGCCATGAAAACACTCCACTATGAATCGATCCTGGCGCGGGGTTGCCTTCCCGGTCCGTGTGCTTGCTGCCTACGCTATCCGTACCTCACAGTACTGCCTTCGTCGCATTGCGTCACGTATCCAAAAAGGGGGTTACCCCGCCAGGCACTGCTCCAAGCCCCGGGTGAAAATTTCCTGGGGCAGCTTGCGTCCGATGAAGACCATCTTGGTGGACGGTTTTTCGGCCGCGGTCCACGGTTTGCCGGGTTCGGCGCCCATCATCATGTGCACACCCTGGAACAACATGCGGCGGTTGATGCCCTTCATGTACAGGATGCCTTTGTAGCGCAGCAGGTCGGGACCATAGACCTGCACCACACCGCCCAGGAATTCCTCAAGGCGCGCGGGATCGAACGGCTTGTTGGACCGGAACACGAACGCGCCGATTTCGTCGTCATGCTTGTGGTGGTGGTGATGATGCGCGTGATTGCAATGCGCCCCGCAATCGCCGTCGTGCTCATGGTCGTGGTCGTGACCGTGATCATGGCCGTGGTCGTCGTGCCCATGATCGTGCCCGTGGGCATGGCTGTGGGCGGCGTCGGGGTGTTCATCGGCCAGGAAGTCCGGGTCGATGTCCAGAATGGAATTCAGGTTGAAGCCGCTGATGTCGATGATGGACTTCAGGTCGGCGTCGCCGAAGTTGACCGCGGTGATGGGCGCGCGCGGGTTCATGTGCACCAGGCGGTTGCGCAGCGCTTCGTAGTCGACGTCGTTGACCAGGTCTTTCTTGGAAATCAGGATGCGGTCGGCGAAACCGACCTGTTTCTGGGCTTCGGGTTGCTCGTCCAGCGTCGCCATGCCGTGCTTGGCATCGACCACCGTGACCACCGCGTCCAGGCGGTAGTACTCGGCGATGTCGTCGTCCATGAAGAACGTCTGGCACACCGGGCCGGGGTTGGCCATGCCGGTGGTTTCCAGGATGACGCGTTCGAAATTCAGGGTGCCGGCTTCGCGCTTGGCGCGCAGTTCGGACAGCGTGCGCATCAGGTCGCCGCGCACCGTGCAGCAGACGCAGCCGTTGGACAGTTCGATGATTTCTTCATCGCTGTCCTGCACCAGCAGGTCATTGTCGATGCTCTCCGGTCCGAATTCGTTTTCGATGACCGCGACGCGGCGGCCATGGAATTCGGTCAGGATGCGTTTGAGCAGGGTGGTCTTGCCCGCACCGAGAAAGCCGGTGAGGATGGTGACGGGAACCATTTTGTCCAAACTGCGCGGGGTGTTCATGGGCGAAGCTGCTTGCGTGAAGTAAGGCGGTAAAAGGTCACCGCCACAGGCTGCGAGGGCCGCCTGGAGGGGCCGGACGCAGGATTACAGCACAGTCGGGGGCAGGGGGCAAACCCCGGGCCAACCCGGGGGCCATAGCCGCCCAGATCGCGGCTGTACGCCGTCAAGTATCGGGCGATATCACTATTTTGGGGCAATTTTCCGGATTTCAAGGGTCCGGATCAGGCGCCTGCGCGCCGGGGGCGGGCGGGCCCGTTGGGGACGGGCCTGCCCCAGGGGCTCAGTGGTGATGGTGGTGGTGCCCGGCGTCGGCGGGTTGCTTCTGCTGGCACTGCGGGCACAACGCCCGGATCTCGGTTTCGTGGGTGGCCAGGACGTAGCCCGTCTGGGCGACGCGTTCGGCCAGTTGGCGGCTCATGGCGGGGTCGGAGACCTCGGACACCGCGCCACAGCCGGTACAGACCACCAGCAGGTCGTGGGGCGCGCCGCCGGCGTCGTGGCAGGCGCTCCAGGCGTTGACCGCGTCCAGGCGGTGGATCAGGCCTTCGTCCATCAGGAAGTCCAGGGCGCGGTACACCGTGGGAGGCGCGGCGCCCGGGTGGACTTCGCGCATGGCGTCGAGCAGTTCGTAGGCCTTCAGGCTGCGGCCGTGACGCAACAGCAGTTCCAGCACCTTGCGGCGAATGGGAGTCAGGCGGCGGCCGCGTTGTTCGCACAGCGTCTCGGCGACGCTGAGCTGGGCGCCTACGGTATCGCTGCGGGGAGAACGGGGCGGAGCGGGCATGGCGGGTTTCATCTGAATTAGGAACGCGCGCGACGCGCGCGAGATGCCTGGAAGGTAGCAGAAAACACCTTGATGCGGGCGAAACCGGGCGATTCAAGCATTTTGGTTATGATATAACATAATAATTCTGTCCCGCAGCCTGTTGTGCCATGTCTCATTTCACGCTTTTGCCCACGCGGCCCGGCGCCGCGCCGGGGTCGGGCGCTTTCCCCCGTTCCAGCTTCCTGGCGTCCGCCTGGCGCCGCATGGCCTATGCGCTGGCCGCGTCGGCCGTGCTGTGGGCGCTGACCGGCTGGGCCATGGGCTGGTGGCCGTGATGAACGCCGAGCCAGTCGCCATCGAGTTGCGGGACGCGTCCTTCGGCTGGCATGGGCACGCCGCCTTGCGCGGCGTGTCGGGCCGCTTTGAGCCGGGTGCCATGACCGCCGTGGTCGGCCCCAACGGCGCCGGCAAATCGACATTGATCAAAGGCATCATGGGGGTGCTGTGGCCACTGTCGGGCAGCGTCAGCGTGGGCGGGGCCGGCCGTTCGGCGCTGGCGTGGCTGCCCCAGGCTGCCGAACTCGACCGGTCCTTTCCCGTGACCGTGCTGGACCTGGTGGCGATGGGCGCCTGGCGCCGCGTTGGCGCATGGCGCAGGTACGGAAGCGAGGAAATCGACCGCTGCCTGCACGCGCTGGACATGGTGGGCCTGGCGGGCATGGCGGCACGCGGCGTGGACACGCTGTCCGGCGGGCAGATGCAGCGCACGCTGTTCGCGCGGATGCTGGTGCAGGACGCCCCCGTGCTGCTGCTGGACGAGCCGTTCGCGGCGGTGGACAGCCACACGGCCGAGGACCTGATGGCCTTGCTTTGCGGCCTGCACGGCCAGGGCCGTACGGTGATCGCCGTGCTGCACGACCTGGACATGGTGCGCGACCACTTTCCGCAGTGCCTGTTGCTGTCCGGTTCCGTCGTGGCCTGGGGGGATACGGAAACGACATTGTGTGACACGCATCTGAAGACGGCGCGCCAATGGCACGCAGGGGCGTTCGCATGACCGCACTGCAATGGGCGGTGGCGCCCTTCCTGGATTACGGTTTCATGCGCCGCGCGCTGGCCGGCGCCTGCGCCTTGTCGCTGGGCGCCGCGCCGCTGGGCGTGTTTCTGGTCTTGCGGCGCATGAGCCTGATGGGCGACGCCATGTCGCACGCCATCCTGCCGGGCGTGGCGGCGGGCTTTCTGCTGTCCGGGCTGTCGCTGGGCGCGATGATGCTGGGCGGCATCGCCACCGGCCTGGCCGTGGCGTTGCTGGCCGGCCTGGTGGCGCGCCTGACGCCGCTGCGCGAGGACGCCAGTTTTGCCGCCTTCTACCTGATATCGCTGGGCCTGGGGGTGCTGCTGGTGTCGCTGCGCGGCTCCAATATGGATCTGTTGCACGTGCTGTTCGGCACGGTGCTGGGCCTGGACGACGCGGCGCTGCTGCTGGTTACGGGCACGGCCAGCGTCACGCTGGTGGCGTTGGCCGGGCTCTACCGGATGCTGGTGGCCGAATGCCTGGACCCGGGATTTCTGCGCGCCAGCGGCGGGCGCGGCGGCTGGGTTCACATGGGTTTCCTGGTCCTGGTGGTGGTGAATCTGGTGGCGGGCTTTCAGGTGCTGGGCACCCTGATGGTGGTCGGCATCATGATGCTGCCAGCCGCCGCCGCGCGCTTCTGGCTGCGTTCGGCGGCCGGCCAGATCCCGCTGGCCGCGGGCGTGGGCGTGGCCGCCTCGGTCGCCGGCCTGCTGGTGTCGTATCACTTCAACGTGCCCGCGTCGCCCGCCATCATCCTGGCCGCCGGCGTCTGTTACCTGTTTTCCATCGTTTGCGGCCCGCAAGGCGGGCTGCTGCGGGCGCCGCGCAGACCGCGCCGGGCCTGACCCTTCAAGGAGATACGCTATGCCTATCCTATTGCCGGCGCTGTCGCGCCGCCGCGCCTTGCTGGCCGCCGCCGGCCTGTGGTTGTCCGCGACGTTCGGGGCGGCGCACGCTGCCCAACCGTTGCAGGCCGTGGCCAGTTTTTCCATTTTGGGCGATATCGTGCGCGAAGTCGGCGGCGATGACGTGCAGCTGACCACGCTGGTTGGCCCGGACGGCGACGCCCACGAATATGAGCCCACCCCCGCCGATGCCAAGAAGCTGTCGGCCGCCAAAGTGCTGTTCGTGAACGGCCTGGATTTCGAGGCCTGGCTGCCCAGGCTGGTCAAGGCGTCGGGCTTTGCCGGCCAGACGGTGGTGGCGTCCCAGGGCGTGACGCCGCGCAAGTTCGCCGGCCATGACCACGGCCACGACGACAAGGACCACGATCATGACCACGGCTCGGCCCACGCCCATGGCGGCGAAGACGGCCACCATCATGGCGACGCCGATCCGCATGCCTGGCAGAACCTGGCCAACGGCGTGATCTACGCACGCAACGTGGCCGACGGTCTGGCCGCCGCTGATCCCGCTCACGCCGACGCCTACCGCAAGCGCGCCGATGCCTACATCGCCCGCCTGCAGGCGGCGGACGCGGCGGTGCGCAAGACCTTCGCCGCGATTCCGGCACAGCGCCGCAAGGTGGTCACGTCGCACGACGCGTTTGGCTATTTCGGCGACGCCTACGGCGTGCAATTCATTTCCGCGGTCGGCGTGTCGACCGCGGCGGAACCGGCGGCCGGCGACGTGGCGCGCATCATCGAGCAGGTCAAGCGCGACAAGGTGCCGGCGGTGTTCGTCGAGAACATCACCAGCCCGCGCCTGGTGCAGCAGATCGCGCGCGAAACCGGCGCCAAGGTGGGTGGTACGCTTTATTCCGATGCGCTGTCCAAGCCTGGACAACCCGGCGCCACCTACCTGGAAATGTTTGAATGGAACGTACGTCAGCTCGCCGCGGCCTTGCAGCCCTGATCGCCTTGACGGGCGCGCTGGCGGCCACTGCCGCCGGCGCGCACCCGCATATGTGGATCGACGCCCGTGCGGTGGTCGATCTGGACGAGCAGCATCGCGTCACCGCGGTGCGGCAGGTCTGGCTGTTCGACGAGATGTTCGGCGCCTATGCCACGCAAGGGCTCAAGAAAGGCAAGGGCGGCACGCTGGCCGACGATACCCTGAAGGGCATGGCGCAAGACTGGATGAAGGCGCTTGGCGAGCCGGTCTCGCACTATTTCACACGGGTTACCGTGGCGGGCAAGACCGCGGCGTTCGCCGCGCCGCGCGATGCGCGCGTGACCTGGAACGCCAAGACCGGCCGGTTGGCGCTGGCCTTCACGTTGCCGCTGGCCGAACCCGCCGCGCTGGACGCGGCGGGCGCCCAGGTCGATATCTACGATCCGACGTATTTCGTGGCCTACGCCTTCGACGAGAAGGGCGCCGTGACGCTGGGCGGGCCCGGCGCGGCGGCCTGCAAGCCGGCCTACCGCAAGCCCAAGGAACTGGATTGGAAGACCATGCAGCAACTGGCCGCGATCCCGGCCGATCCGGATGCGTTGCCGGAAGAACTTTTTGCCATTACCAAGGGGCTGACGCACCGCATCGAGGTCCAATGTCCGTGACCCGGCGCGCAACCGCCGCCGCGCTGGCATGGCTGCTGGCGCTGGCCGCCATGAGCTGGATGGGCGCGGCCGATGCGCAGGGCGCGCATCCGTTTGGCGTGCCGGAAAGCGGCGCGGGCCTGGGCGGCCCGGGCTGGCTGGCGAGCTTTTTCGGCCAGGTGTCGGTGTGGCAAAGCCATTTCTACCGCCAGCTGACAGGTGCGGTGCGGGCCTGGCAGGCGGATGGCGGCGCGGCCTGGACGCTGATCGGCCTGTCCTTCGCCTACGGTGTGTTCCACGCGCTGGGACCGGGCCATGGCAAGGCGGTGATTTCCTCGTATGTACTGGCCAACCGGCAGACCGCGCGCAACGGCGCCGTGCTGGCCCTGGTGTCTTCGTTGGTGCAGGCCCTGGTGGCGATTGCGATGGTGACGGCGCTGGCGCTGGTGTTCAACGCGACGGCGGCCACCATGAACCAGGCCACGCGCTGGCTGGAACTGGCGTCGTATGCGCTGGTGACGCTGCTGGGCGCATGGCTGGTGTGGGTCAAGGCGATCCGCCCATTGCTGGGCAAGCGCGCATCCGTGCAACGGCCGGCGGGGCAGGCCGCGATTGCGCCGATGCCGTCCGCGGTGGCCGTGCCCGGTCCGGCCTTGAAAGGGGGCGCGGCGTTGCGGGCGATCGCGGTACAGGCGGTGCCCGTGCGGCAGGTGACCGCGCAGCAGGGTTTGCAGGGCCATGCGCCGGAACAGGCCCACGTCCATGACCATCATCACGACGACTGCGGTTGCGGCCATGCCCATGTGCCGCCGCCGGAGCAGGTGGCGGGGCCGCTGAACTGGCGGCGCGCGTGGTCGGCGATCCTGGCGGTGGGCTTGCGACCCTGCAGCGGCGCGTTGATCGTGCTGGTGTTTGCGCTGTCGCAGGGGTTTTTCATGGCGGGCGTGGCGTCGGCCCTGGCGATGGGCCTGGGCACGGGCTTGACGGTGGCGGCACTGGCGTGCCTGGCGGTTGCCGCCGGCGGCGCGGCCACGGCGTTGGGTGGTCGCTTGTCCAGCAAGGGGGCGGCGCGCCTGCGCTATGGCGTGCAGGCCCTGGCCGCCTTGGCGGTGCTGGTGCTGGGAGTGCTGCTGCTGGGCGGCATGCTGGCCGGCGGCGGTTGAGCCGTCCGGGTCAGGATTTGCGGCCGGCGCGCGGGTGGGCCTGATCGTAGGCGCGGGCCAGGTGCTGGAAGTCCAGCCGGGTATAGATCTGGGTGGTGGAGATGTTGGCGTGGCCCAGCATTTCCTGCACGGCGCGCAGGTCCTGGGCCGATTGCAGGACGTGGCTGGCGAAGCTGTGGCGCAGCACGTGCGGATGCACGTGGGTGGGCAAGCCGGCGGCCTGCGCGATATGCGCCAATTGCAGTTGCACCACACGCGGCGAGATACGCCGGCCCCGCGCGCCCAGGAACAGCGCGGCGGCGTCTTCGGGTTGCGCGGCCGGCGGCGCCAGTTGCGGGCGCACGTCGATCCAGCGGCGCAAGGCGGCCAGGGCGGCCTGTCCGACCGGTACCGGGCGGCGCTTGCCGCCCTTGCCCAGCACGATGACTTCGGCCTCGTCCAGGTTGAGCCAGCCGCGTGATTCATAGCCGGCCGAGCGCTCGTAGCGCAGGTCCAGCCCCACCAGTTCTGACAAGCGCAGTCCGCTGGAATACAGCAATTCGAACATGGCCTGGTCGCGCAACGCGGTCGGTTCGGTGGCGACCTGGGCCTGCGGGCGGTCGAGCAGCGCCTGGGTCTGTTCCACGGACAGGGCCTTGGGCAGGCCGCGCGGCGCCTTCGGCGCGCGCACGCCGGCGACCGGATTGCCGGCCAGGCCGATGGCAGGGGCCCACCATTGATAGAAGCCGCGCCAGGCGGCCAGCGTGCGGGCCAGGCTGCGCGGGCCACGGCCCTGGGCGTGCAGCCGCGCGACGAATTGGCGGATGTGGCCGTTACCCAGCTTGTCCAGCGGCAGCCTGGCGCGGTCAGCCAGTTCGCGCAGGAAGTGCAGTTCGCGCCGGTAGCCGTCCAGCGTGTGCGGAGAATAGCGGCGGTTGGCTTCCAGATGGCGCAGCCAGGCGGCCATCGGGTCTGGCAGCGGGGCGTCCGGGGCTTGCGGGTCTGGCATGGCGTGCTCCGGAGCCCCCGCTGTCATGGGGGTCAGGCCTTGGGGGCGGCCGGGTTCAGCCGGTGCAGCGCGGCCGAGGCCAGCTGGCCGATGGATTCCAGGAACGCAGTGCCCATGTCGGGCGTGAAGCGTTCGGCGTCGTCCGAGCCCAGCACCAGCAAGCCCACGCTGGCGCCGTCGGCTTCCAGGCGGAGCGGCACCAGGGCCAGCGACTTGGGCTTGGCGTCCAGCCAGCCGGCGGCCTCGAAGGCGGTGTCGGTGCCGCAATACGGCGTTTTCAGGCTGTCGGTGAAGGTGCGCACGTCCTGCGTGACGGGTTCGCCATAGCCGGCTTCGGGCAGGTCCGGCAGGTTCCACAGGCGCAGCGCCACGTGGTTGATGTCGAACTGTTCGGCCAGGCCCAGCGCGATTTCGCCGGGCACCCGCTGCGGGTCGTTTTCGGACAGCAGGCGGCAGCACCACTTGGCGATGTGGCCGCCGATGGTTTCATTGGCGGTGGCGTTGCGCACCAGTTCGTTCAGGCGCCATTCGAGTTCGCGGTTGCGCTCGCGCAGCGTGAGGATCTGGCGCTCGCCCAGCGAGATGGCGCGCGAACCGTGGGGATGCGGCACCTGCAGCGTGGCAAAGACGTCGGCGTGCTGGTCGAAGAAGCCGGGGTTTGCCTGCAGGAACGTGGCGATGTCCTGGGCGGTGAAAGCGGTATCGGTCATGGGGTTATCGGTTCAGCGCCATGGAAAAGACGAGCTTGTCGATGTCGACCTGCCCCGTGAAGACGGATTCGGCCGGGCCGGTCATGCGCAACTGGCCGTCGGTCCATGCGATGGTCAGCACGCCGCCGCGCGTTTGCACGCGCACCGGGGAATCGAGCAGGCCGCGGCGGATGCCGGCCGCGACCGCGGCGCAGGCGCCGGTGCCGCAAGCCAGGGTTTCGCCGGCGCCACGCTCGTGCACGCGTAGCCGGATGTTGTGGCGGTCGACGACCTGCATGAAGCCGGCGTTGACCCGGCGCGCGAAGCGCGGGTGGTTTTCGATCAGCGGGCCGATGACGGCGACGGGCGCGGTATCGACGTTGTCGACCACCTGCACCGCATGCGGATTGGAAATGGCCACGGCGGACAGGGCCACGCTTTGCGGCAGGCCGGCGGGCGCGTCCAGCGGCAGCTCCCAGAGGGTGTCCTGGCCTTCGGTGCGCGATGTCAGTCCGGCGGTATCGAAGGGCAGGGCAGCCGGGTCAAAGCGCGTGCTGCCCATGTCGACGGTGACCTGTTCGTCGTCGCCTTCATCCAGGACCAGGATGCCGGTGGCGATCTCGGCCCGCAGCGGATTGCGATCGGACAGGCCTTGTTCGTGCACGAAGCGCACGAAGCAGCGCGCGCCGTTGCCGCAATGCTCGACTTCGCTGCCGTCGGAATTGAAGATGCGGTAGCGGAAATCGGCGTCGGGCCGCGTGGCGCGTTCGACCAGCAGGATCTGGTCGGCGCCGATGCCGAAGTGCCGGTCGCCGAGCGCGCGGGCGCGTTCGGGCGTCATGTCGATGGCCTGGCGAACGCCGTCGAGCACGACGAAGTCGTTGCCCGCGCCATGCATTTTGGTGAAGTTCCAGTTCATGGGGGGATTATCGCCCATTCTGGCGTGGGAAACCGCTGGTGCCGTGGTGCCGGCGGGCAATGTTGCGTGCAGGCGGCCTGGCGGCTTGCGGCGTTCCGCCGCAGGCCCTAGTAGATCTTGGCTTCGCCCGGCGGCCGGGTCTTGAAGCGGCGGTGGACCCAGTAGTACTGGCTGGGGCAGCGGCGCACCCAGCCTTCGAGCTCGCGGTTCAGGCGCGCAGTGGCATCTTCCAGTGAGTCGTCGCCCGGGAAATTTTCCAGCGGCGGCAGCACTTCCGCGTGGTAACGGCCGGTTTCGGGGTTCCAGAAATCCAGGATGGGCAGTACTGCCGCGTCCCATTTCTTGGCCAACTGGGCAGTCGCCAGCAGGGTGGCCGCCTGGATGCCGAAGAAGGGCACGAACACGGCGCCCTGGCGGCCGAAGTCCATGTCGGGCAGGTAATACACCGGGCGCGGTGCGCGCAGGTGGCGGATCAGTTCGCGCACGCCGTCCTTGCGGCTGACCAGGAAGACCTCGTTGAATCGCGCGCGTCCGGCGGCCACGACCGCATCGATATGCGGGTCGCTTTGCGGGGTGTACATGGTGGCCGCGCTGGGTACTTCCATGGTCAGGCGCGTGGCGGCGGCGTCCAGGCCGATGAAGTGCGGCGCCAGCAGGATGACGGTGCGGCCCTGGGCGGTGAGTTCGTTGATGCGTTCGGCGCCGCTCTGCGTGACCATTTCCTTGATGGCTTCGGGCGTGCCGTACCAGAGCACGCCGCGGTCGACGATGGATTGCGCCAGGGCCCGGAAGTGTTCGCGCACCCAGCGCTCGCGTACGGCTTCGGGTTGCTCGGGAAAGCACAGTTCGAGATTGCGGCGCACGATGCGGGTGCGCGATTTGGCCAGATGCATGGCCAGCCAGCCGAGCGTCGCGCCGATGCGTTGCCGGGTGCCGGGCCGCATGCGGCCGAACCATTTCAGCAGCGACACCAGCGTGCGCGTTTTTTTATCCGTTTTTGAATCGTTCATGGGCAGATATGGGGCATAAGACCAGGGCGGCGGAAAGGGCGCTGCGGCGGCGTCAGCCGGGCTCGGCGGCGGTGTCGTCGGCCGGCGCGGGCGGCGCGCCGCGCGGGGTCTTGTACCGGTTGTAGCTCCAGAGGTATTGCTGCGGGCAACGGCGGATCAGGGTTTCCATGGCGGCGTTCAGCAACGCGGCCTGAGCCTGCGGGTCCGCGGGCAGGGGCTCGGGCACCCGGACGTAGTGGATGCGCCAGCCACGGCCGCCAGGCAGGCGTTCGCCGGCGGTCAGGATGATCGGCACGCCGGTCTGGCTGGCCAGCTTGCCGGGCAAGGTCATGGTGTAGGCCATGCGCCCGAAAAAAGGCGCCCAGACGCCGTCGCCGACGCCGGGAGCCTGGTCGGGCAACATGCCCACCGATTCACCGCGCCGCAGGGCGCGCACGAATTCACGCACCCCTTGCATGGTGGCGGGCACGGCATTGACCGCCGAGCTGTTGCGCGCGGTCTCCAGGAGCGGCGCCAGAATGTCCTTGCGCGGGGGACGGAACATTACCGTCATGGGCATCTGGCGGGCCAGATAGCGGGCGGTGATCTCGAAGCAACCCAGGTGCGGGGTCAGGAACAGGATGCCGCGGTTCTCGGCGCGGGCCGCGTCCACGACCGCGTTGTCGTCGGACACGACCTGGGCCAGGCTGGACTCATTGCGGAACCAGACCCGCGGCATTTCCAGGATCATCGCGCCGGCCTCGCCTGCCGCCTGGCGGGCGAAGGCCGCGCCGGGGTAGCCGGCCTGCGCGGCATTGGCCTGCAACCGGCGCCGGTATTTGCCCGGGAACGCATAGGCCAGGCGGCCAAGCAGGCGCCCCAGCGCGTGCGCGACGGGCAGGGGCAAGGCGGCAAACAGGCGAAACAGAACAAGCAGCATGCGGCAAATGAGTGAGATCGGGCATGGTGATGCCGGTGCTCGCGGGAAAGACCCCACCCCCGGCACAAGCATAAGAACCGCATTTTCGCTTAAAATCGGCAGGTCGCCGAGTTAACCGACAACTTGCGGGGCGACGGCAGGGGTCAAGCGCATTGCGCGGCACTTGCCAAATCCGCTAAAGCGTCGCGCCCAGATAGCGTATGTCATGCGGTCCGGGGTGCAACGCGCCTCATGAACCTATGTTCCGGCGGTACCGGACATCAAAGGACGCATCTGTGGCCAACAACGACTTTCTCTTTACCTCCGAATCCGTCTCTGAAGGGCATCCCGACAAGGTAGCCGACCAGATTTCCGACGCGATTCTGGACGCCATCTTCACGCAGGACCCCAACGCGCGCGTCGCGGCGGAAACCCTGTGCAACACGGGCCTGGTCGTGCTGGCCGGTGAAATCACCACCACCGCCAACGTCGACTACATCCAGGTCGCGCGCGACACGATCCGCCGCATCGGCTACGACAACACCGAATACGGTATCGACTACAAGGGTTGCGCGGTGCTGGTCGCCTACGACAAGCAGTCGCCGGATATCGCCCAGGGCGTGGACCGCAGCTCGGAAGACTACCTGAACCAGGGCGCGGGCGACCAAGGCCTGATGTTCGGCTATGCCTGCGACGAAACCCCCGACCTGATGCCGGCCCCGATCTGGTACGCGCACCGCCTGGTGCAGCGCCAGAGCGAACTGCGCAAGGACGGCCGCCTGCCGTGGCTGCGTCCCGACGCCAAGTCGCAAGTCACGTTCCGCTATATCAACGGTCGTCCGGCGGAAGTCGACACCGTGGTGCTGTCGACCCAGCACGCGCCCGAGGTCACGCAGGACACCATCCGCGAAGCCGTCATCGAAGACATCATCAAGCCCAGCTTCCCTGAAGGCCTGATCACCCCGCAGACCAAGTTCCTGGTCAACCCGACCGGCCGCTTCGTCATCGGCGGCCCGCAAGGCGATTGCGGCCTGACCGGCCGCAAGATCATCGTCGACACCTACGGCGGCGCTTGCCCGCACGGCGGCGGCGCATTCTCGGGCAAGGATCCGTCCAAGGTCGACCGCTCGGCCGCCTACGCCGCCCGCTATGTGGCCAAGAACATCGTGGCCGCCGGTCTGGCGCGTCAGTGCCAGGTGCAGGTCAGCTACGCCATCGGCGTGGCGGAACCCATCAACATCACCGTCTACACCGAAGGCACCGGCGTCATTCCCGACGACCAGCTCGCCAAGCTGGTGCGCGAGCACTTCGACCTGCGTCCGAAGGGCATCGTGAACATGCTGGACCTGCTGCGCCCGATCTACACCAAGACGGCCGCTTATGGCCACTTCGGCCGCTCCGAACCGGAATTCTCGTGGGAAGCCACGGACAAGGTCCAGGAACTGAAGAAGGCGCTGTAAACCGCGCGCAGTCAGCAAGAAAGCCCCTGCAAATCGGTATGCAGGGGCTTTTTTTTGCGCGTGCGGAGTGGATCACAGGCCCCAGGCCGACAAGTCTGGCGTGTGCAGGACGGGGGCCAGCACCCGTTCCAGTGCAGCGGCGCAATCGAGCATCGCCGCGTCGCCGCCGGCGGGCGCCAACAACTGCACGGCCATGGGCATGCCGTCGGCATCCAGGCCGGCCGGCAGCGCGATAGCCGCCGCCCCCAGGAAGTTGGCCGGGCGCAGCAGTTTGCCCAGGCCCGCGTGGTGGGTGTCGGCCGCGTCCAGCGGTTGCGCGGCCTGGTCGCAGGCGGGCATCAGCAGCGCATCCAGGCCCTGCATGGCGGCGGCGAACGCGGCCATGTCGGCCTGGCGCCGCGCAAGCGCGGCTTCGTAGTCTGCCTGCGCGATCCGGCCGCCAGCCGCGATGCGCGCGCGCACCACGTCCCAGAGCGGTTGTGCGGGGTCTTCAGCCAATGCGCCGTAGTAGCGATAGGCTTCGTAGGCCAGCACCAGCGAGTTGTCGTCCGCCATGCGCGCAAACGACAACGAGGCGGGCGGATGCCAGGCCTGGGGCGTGCAGCCGGCCTGCTCCAGGCGTGCCTGGGCGTCGTGCCAGATCCGCAGGCCCTCGTCGGTCAGCGGCGCCGGCCAGGCTTGCGGGGCCAGGACCGCGACGGCGGCGGGCCGCCGCAGCGCGGGGCGGCGCAGGTCGGTAATGCACTGAGGCGGCAGTGCCAGCGTCGCGGCATCGTCGATGTCGGGGCCGGCCAGCGATTGCGTCAGCAAGCGGGCGTCCGCCACGCTGCGGGCAATGGGACCCAGCACGTCCAGGGTGTCCGAAAGCGGCAGGCATCCGGCGCGGCTGATGATGCCGGAAGACGGCTTGTAGCCCACCACGCCGTTCAGCGCCGCGGGCGCGCGCACGGACCCGCCCGTATCACCGCCCAGCGCCAGGGGCGCCAGACCGGCTCCCACGGCGACGCCGGCGCCGCTGGACGAGCCGCCGGGCGCGCGCGCGGCATGGGCATCCCAAGGGTTGCGGGCCGTGCCCTGGGTGGGGTTCTGGCCAGACAGGCCGAACGCGTATTCGGTCATGCGGGTCTTGCCCAGGATGGGCATGCCTTGCGCCGCCAACGCACGCGCGGCCGCGGCGCTTTGGTCGCTGACCCTGCCACGGCGGGTTTGTGAGCCGCCGCTGGCGGTCGTGCCGGCCCAGTGCACGCTGTCTTTCACCGCTACCGGCACGCCGTGCAGGGGGCCCATGGAGATGCCGGCGGCATGCAGGCGGTCGGCGGCGTCGGCCTGGGCCAGCGCGCGTTCGGCCGTGACCTCGCTGTAGGCTGCCAGTTGCGGCGCGCGTTCGATGCGGTCCAGGAAGTGCGTGGTGACCTGGCGCGAACTCAGTTCGCCGTCGCGGATGGCGCGGGCAAGTTCGCGGGCCTCTCGGAAATGCAGGGCGGTGTCGTGGTCTGGCATGGCTCTCACGGAAAAGAAAAAACTTTCCGGCCCTGGCAGGGCCGGAAAGCGTGGGCTTGGCGTGCAGTCTGCGTTATTTCAGCGACTGGCCCCGGGTTTCAGGCATGCGGATGAACGTGATCAGCGTGATGACGGCGCCCGCCAGCACGTAATAGAAGAACCAGCGCTCCATGCCCTTGCTTTGCAGCCAGGTCAACAGATAAGGCGTGGTGCCGCCCAGCAGGGCCACGACCAGGTTGTAGGGTGCGCCGATGCCGACGGCCCGCACGCTGGTGGGGAACTGTTCGGACATGATCGCCGGCGCGATCGACGTGTACATGGCGTACAGCACCAGGCCGAACAACTCGACGGCCAGGATCGAACCGAATGACGGGCCGAGCGTGCTCATCAGCGGATAGAAGAACACCAGGTAGCCGGCCGCGAAGAAGATCAGCTGCGGCTTGCGGCCGATGCGGTCCGACAGCATGCCGAACAGCGGCTGCACCAGCATGAAGACGATCAGTGCGACGGTGTTTGCGGCGAACGCGACCTGCGGGTCGGCTTTGACCTGCCGGATGGCGTAGGTGGGCACGTAGGCCACGAAGATGTAGAACGCGAAGGTCGTCAGGATGGAAAAGCCGACAATGCGCAGCACTTCGCGCGGGTGGTCGCGCAGCAGGGTGCGCAGCGGCTGCTTTTCGACGCCGGCCTTCTTGGCGTGCGAGAACGCTTCGGTTTCCGGAATCGAGCGGCGGATCCACATGCCGGCCAGGCCGCCCAACGCGCCCAGGGCGAACGGAATGCGCCAGCCCCAGGCGGCCATGTCGGCTTTGGTCAGGGTCGAGGTCAGGATCCAGCCCACGGCGGAGGCGGCCAGGATGCCCACCGCGGCGCTGAAGAAGACGAAGCTGGAATAGAAGCCGCGCTTTTCGGGCGGCGCCATTTCCGCCAAAAAGGTCGTGGCCGAGGCATACTCTCCGCCCAGCGACAGGCCTTGCAGCAGGCGCGCGGCGGTCAGCAGCAGGGGGGCGGCCAGGCCGATGGCGGCATAGGTGGGGGTGACGGCAATGATCAGGGAGCCGCCGGCCATCATCAGGATCGTCAGGCCCAGCGCGGCCTTGCGGCCGTAGCGGTCCGAAAAGATGCCCAGCACCCAGCCGCCCACCGGGCGCATGAAAAAGCCGACGGCGAAGATGCCGAACGTGTAGAGCAGGGCGGCGGTTTCGTTGCCTTCAGGAAAGAACTGGCTGGAAAAGAAGATGGCAAACGACGCATAGATGGTCCAATCGAACCATTCGACGGCATTGCCTACACTTCCGGCCAGAATCGTGCGGGCCCGCGACACGGGCGCGGCGCTTGCCCCGTGCGTGGTGCGCAGGGTTGCGGATGGGGTGCTCATAAGGTCCTCGGGTATTTATTTTTGGTCAAATAGACCATTAAATTTTGTGTTTTTATCAATGCGCGAACGTTAGATTAATGAATATGGTCACGTCAAGTAAGGGTAAGCCCCTAATGCCAGCGCTCGATGACACCGATCTGGCCTGCCTGATCGCGTTGCAGGCGGACCCGCGCGCGTCCTGGCGCGAATTGGGCGCGGCCACCGGTATCGCCGAGCGCACCGTGGCGCGGCGCATCAAGCGGCTGATGGATGCCGATGCCTTGCGCGTCGTCGCCGAGGCCGACCCGCTGGCCACCGGCCGGGGGGTGGTGCTGCACGCCTGGGTGCGCTGCCGCTCGGGCCGCGTGCCCGAGGTGGCCGAGGCGCTGGCCGGGCTGGATAGGGCGCAGTTGGTGGTGACGCTGGCGGGCCGGGCGGACCTGATGGCGGAACTGACGTTGGCGGACGCGGCCGACATGCCTGACGTGGTGACGCGGGTGTTGCCGTCGATCGAGGGTGTCGAGCAGGTCGAAGCCCGGCTGGTGCTGCGGCCGTTCCGCCGCGCGGGCCAGTGGCGCATCCAGGCCGGCGCGGCCGGCGAGCCGGACGCATGGGACCAGACGCCGGCGTCGCAAGCGCCCGCGGCGCTGACCGACCCCGAGCAGCGCATCGTGGCCCACCTGATGCGGGACGGCCGCGCCAGCCTGGCCGAATTGGCCGCGCATGCCGACGTCAGCGAGCCCACCGCTCACCGCTTGCTGCAGCATCTGGTGGACCGGCGTGCGCTCAGCTTCCGGGTCGAGGTCGAGCCTGCCCTGGTGGGTTTTCCGGTCGAGGCCGTGATTTCGGTGCAGGTGCGCCCGCAAGCGGTCGACGCGCTGGCCGCGCATCTGGCGCTGGATCCGAACACGCGCTGCCTGTTCGGCACCAGCGGCGCATCGCAGCTGTTCTGGCACGTGTTGTGCCGCGACAGCCTGCATCTGTGGGACGTGGTGACACGCCGGCTGGGCGAGTTGGACGGCGTGCTGGCCAGCGAGGTGGGCGTGGTGATGCGCGCCTACAAGCGCTGCGGCATCGTGCGCGAAGGCGCGCGTCTCGGTGGCGAGTCCGCCTGATCCGCCGGCCCTGACATGTCCGGCCGCGGGGCCGGCAGATTGCCCGGCCCCGCGCGGTATCGGCCCGCTGCGCTACGCGCCCAGATAGGCGCGTGCCAACCCTCCGTCCGCCGCGATTTCCTGCGCCGTGCCCTGCGCTGCCATACGTCCGGATTCCAGGACGTAGGCGCGGTCGGCCAGGGACAGCGCCAGGGCGGCCATCTGGTCCACCAGCAGGATCGTCATGGACTCGGCGCGCAGCCGGTCCAACGCCTCGAACAATTCATCGATGATCTTCGGGGCCAGCCCCAGCGACGGTTCGTCCAGCAGCAGGATGACCGGCTTGGACATCAGCCCGCGCGCGATGGCCAGCATCTGCTGTTCGCCGCCCGAGAGCAGGCCGGCGCGTTGATGCAGCCGCTCGCGCAGCCGCGGAAAACGCGTCAGCATCTCTTCTACCCGGGCATCGCGGTCGGCCGGATGCAGGAAGGCGCCCAGCCGGATGTTGTCCAGCACGCTCAAATCCGGAAATACCTGGCGTCCTTCGGGCACCAGCACCAGCCCGCGCGCGACAATGCGGTCCGCCGTCAGCCCGTTGAGTTCCTGGCCTTGCAGGTGCATGCCACCCTGTGCCGGCCGATGCAGGCCCGCCAGGGTTCGCATCAACGTAGACTTGCCCGCGCCGTTGGCGCCCAGCAGCGCCACCATCTCGCCCTGGCGTACTTGCAGGTCGATGCCGTGCAGCACGGGGTTGGCGCCGTAGCCGGTGGTCAGGCTGCCCACGCCCAGCACTTCCGGGGCGATGCCGGTGCCCGTGGCGCCCGGGCGTGCGGCCGGCGCGCGCCGGGCGGCTTCATCGCCCAGGTAGGCTTGTCGCACCGCGTCGGACTGCTGGATCTGGCCGGGCGTGCCCTGCGCCAGTTCGCGGCCGGCATCGATGGCGACGATGTGGTCCGACACCCCCATCACCAGCGCCATATCGTGCTCGACCAGCAGCACGCCGGCGCCTGCTTCGGCGATGCGCCGCAGCAGTCCGGCCAGGCGCGCCTTGTCTTCGCGCGACAAGCCCGCCGCGGGCTCGTCCATCAGCAGCACGTCGGCATTCGTGGCCAGCGCGCGCGCAATTTCCACCAGCCGCCTGTCCACATGCGGCAGGTCGGCGGCCGGCGTGTCCAGCGCGCCCTCGTAGCCGCAGAAGGCCAGCAGGGCACGGGCCCGTTCGCGCGCGTCGCGCGCCAGGTAGCGCCGCTGCGCCAGCAATCCGCCAAGGCGGCCGCGCAGCAGGCCCAGCGCCACGTTGTCTTCGACGCTGAGCGTGTCGAACAATTGCGAAGTCTGGTAAGTGCGCGCAATGCCGCTGCGCGCCACGCGGTAGGCGGGCAGCGCGGCAAGCGGCTCCTGGCCCAGCGATACCGTGCCGGCGGTGGGCGTGTAGTAGCCGCTGAGCATGTTGATGACGGTGGACTTGCCCGCGCCATTGGGGCCGATCAGCGCGGTGACTGACGCGGGGGCGACCTCGAACGACACTCCCTGCACCGCGCGTACGCCGCCAAAAGTCATGGTCAGCGCCTTGGCGTGCAAGGCGCGGCGTGGTCCGCCGGCAGCCGTAAAGCCCCCTTGGCGGGGGGCCAGCCGCGGCGCCGTGCGGCGCTGCTGCCAACGCCCCAGCAGCCCTGCTGCGCCGTCGGGCGCGGCCCACAGCACCACCAGCAGGAACGCGCCGAAGAACAGCAGGCGGTATTCCTCCAGGCCGGCCAGCACCTCGGGCAACAGGCCCACCACCAGCGCACCGAGCAGCGGTCCGGCCAGCGACCCCGCGCCGCCAATGGTTACCGCCAGCACGAACAGGATGGACTGCATGAAATTGAAATTGTGCGGGGTGATCATGCCGGCTTGCGACGCATACAGCCCACCGGCCAGCCCCACCACCGCCGCCGACACCATGAAGGCGACGGCCTTGACCACCAGCGGGTTGATGCCGATCGATTCACTTGCGGTCTCGCTGTCCTTGACCGCGCGCATCGCCGCACCCCAGGCGCCGCGCGCCAGCCGCGCATAGGCGGCCAGCGTGACGAACACGGCGACGATGGCCAGCATGGCCACGCCGCGGTCGCCGCCCAGGCCGCCCAGAGAGGGCTGCACGATGCCCATCAGGCCGTTCTGCCCGCCCGTCACGTCCCCGCCTTCGATCAGCGCGTGTTCCACGATGAAGCCGAAGGCAATGGTGATCATCGCCAGGTACGGGCCTTTGACGCGCAACGCCGGCACCGCCAGCAGCAGGCCGAACGCGCCAGCCACCAGCGCGGCCGCGGGCCAGGCCTGCCAGAAACTCCAGCCCGCCTGCCCGGTCAGAATCGCCACCACATACGCGCCGATGGCATAGAACGCGGCGTGGCCGAACGACATCTGCCCGGTCAGCCCCAGCAGCACGTTCAGTCCGATGCCCGCCAGCGCCAGCAGCGCCACGTTGCCCAGCACGAAGACGTAATAGCCGTTGACGCAGGCGGCCAGCGCCAGGCTGGCAACGGCCAGCAGCGCGTAGCCCGCCAGCGCCAGCGGAAAGGATGCAATGCGTTTGTCCATCAGACTTTCCTTGCGGCGGCGCGGCCGAACAGCCCATCGGGGCGCGCGGCCAGCATCACGATGACCAGCGCGAAGCTGATGATCTGGGTGTACCCGGAGCCCAGCGTCACGGTGATCAGCGCTTCGACCACACCGAACAGCAGGCCCGCCAGCATCACGCCCCAGGCGCTGGTGATGCCGCCCAGGATCGCCACCACGAAGGCTTTCAGGCCGAACAGCGTGCCCATGTCGGCCTGCACATTGAAGAGCGGCGCGACCAGGGCGCCGGCAATCCCCGCGAACAGCGTGGAGACGGCAAAGGCCGCCATGATGGCGCGGCGCACGGGGATGCCCATCAGGCGCGCGGCATTGGGGTTCTGCACCACCGCCAGCAGCGCCACGCCCCAACGGGTGCGGCGCGACAGCGTGTGCAGGGCGGCGGCCAGCGCCAGCCCGATCAGCGGGATCAGCAGTTGCAGCGGGTACACGCCCAGGCCCAGGCCGCCGATCTCAAGCGGCGCCTGCGCCAGGGGCGAGGGCAGGCTGCGCGGCTCCTTGCCGAAGGTGAACATCACCAGGTTGTCGAGCACGATGCCCAGCGCCACCGTCGACATGAGCCAGGCGTTGGATCCACGGCTGGCGAACGGCCGTACCGCCAGCCGTTCCACCACCAGGCCGTACAGCGCGCACAGCGCCAGCGCTGGCGGCAGGGCGGCCGCCAGCGGCCACCCCAGCGTCTGCGCGAAGGTGTAGGTCAGCACCGCGCCCAGCATCATCGAGCTGCCCTGCGCGAAATTGACCGTGCCCGACACGGCGTAGGTCAGGTAAAAGCCCAGGGCCATCAGCCCATACATGCTTCCCAGCCCCAGGCCGCTGACAATGGCGGACATCCACAACATGCGTGTCTCCCGTTGGCGATGGTGCGGCGGCGCTTATTGCGCGCCCGCCACCGGCAGGATGCGGTTGTCCACGAAGTGGGTCCACACGTAGTCGTTCTCGCGCAGCGCATCGTGCGAGGTCGGCGTGAAGGGCTGCTCGTAGGTCTTGATCAGGCCTTCGTACTTGCCGATCTTGTAGAAGCCCTGGCGCACCGCGTCGCCGTCGGTGGAACCGGCCTGGGTGATCGCCAACGCGGCCAACCGCATGCCGTCGTAGGCGTTGGCCACGCCCACGGCGGGCGTGATGTCCTGCGGCCCCTTGATGTCCGAATACTTGGCCTTGAGCGCCTGCATCACCTTTTCACCCACCGGGCCCTGTTTGCCGAAGAAGCTGTAGGTCTGCACGAAGTGCACGTTCTTGGCGTTGGGGCCGGCCAGCTCGGTGAAGCGTCCGCCCGCCGGGCCCCAGTGCGATACCACCGGCACCTTCCAGCCCATGCGGTCCAGCGACTTGACCACCTGCGCCGACGGACCCACGTTGCCCACCAGGAACAGCGTGTCCGCCCCGGCCGCCTTCAATCGGCTCAGTTGCGGCGTTACGTCCAGGTCGGCGGGCTGGAATTTCTCGACGCCGGCGGGCGTGATCCTGGCGGCGGCCAGTGCCGCGTCCAGGCCCTTTTCGTTGGATTCGCCCCAGGGGTTGTTGACCAGAATCATGCCCGGCTTGGCGCTCTGGAACGTCTTCTGCGCGTACTGCACCATGGCGCTGTCAACGATCTCGTCCATGGCCGACACGCGGAAGACAAAGTTGGGATTGCCCTTGTTCTGTGTGATCGCGGTGCCTGCGGCCCATGGACCCATGAACGGCACTTTTTCCTGGTTCACGATGGGCACGATCGCCATCGACACCGGTGTGTCCAGCCCGCCGAACAGCACGGTGACTTTTTCCTTGTAGATCAGCTCGCGCGCCGCGGCCATGCCCTTGGCCGGGTTGCCTTCGTCGTCGCGTCGCACCAGCACCACCTGGCGGCCGCCCAGCAGGCCGCCGCTGGCGTTGATCTCGTCTATCGCGATGGTCATGCCGCGCGTCAACGCTTCGCCGGCGCGGGCCGATTCGCCCGACAGCGCGGTGATCAGGCCGATCTTGATCGGGTCGGCGGCCAGCGCCGGTTGCGTGGCCAGGCCGGTCGCGAACAGGGCGGCGCCGGCGGTACGAAGCAGGAAGGAACGGCGGGTCGGGGACATCGGGCACTCCTGGAAAAAGTGGAACGGATCTTGCATGGGTTCAAGTGCTGCTCCGGTTCTCTATGCAAGATCCATGCCACCCGGCCTGCCTTGCGCCGCGCCGGCCGCGCAAGGCCTTGCCCAAGGGGGATGTGGACGGTTTATCGGAGTTTTTGTCGTCGCTGAATTCAGATTTTGTTCCCAAAAAACCATTCTTTTTGTTCACAATCACGCATCAGAATTTGCACCAAAATGAATCCATCCTTGCTCTCAAGCACCAATCCGGGGCGCGACGCGCCCGCACCCTGGACCCCGGCGCCGCTCGCCGGCCATGGCCGTTTCCCTTACCAGGCCATTACCGGCAGGGCAGACTACGCTTGGCCGAACGGCGCGCGGCTGGCGGTGTACCTGGGCTTCAACATCGAGCACTTTGCCTTCGGCGAAGGCCTGGGAGCCGAACTGGGGCCGGCGTCGCCCCACCCCGACGTGCTCAATTACGCCTGGCGGGAATACGGCAACCGCGTGGGGGCGTGGCGTTGCCTGGAGTTGTTCGACGAATTGGCGTTGCCCGCGGGCGCACTGATCAACACGGCGCTGTATGACCATTGCCCCGAACTGGTCGACGCCTGCCTGGCGCGCGGCGACGAACTGATCGGGCATGGCTACAGCAACGCCCACCGCCAAGGCGGCCTGTCCGAACCTGACGAGCGCGCGCTGCTTGAGCACTGCCGCGACCGCATCGGCCAGCATGCCGGCCGCGCGCCCGCCGGCTGGCTGTCGCCCTGGATCTCGGAAAGCCACGCCACCCCCGACCTGCTGGCCGAAACCGGCTACCGCTACACCCTGAACTGGTGCCATGACGACCAGCCGATGCGCATGCGCACCCGCGCCGGCGACCTGTGGGCCATTCCGTACCCGCAGGAACTGAACGACATCCCCATGATCATGGGCCGCAAGATGGACGCCCGCGACTTTGCCGATATGATTCTTGACCAGTTCGAGGAAATGCGGATCCAGGCGCAACGCCAGCCGCTGGTCATGGGCATCGCGCTGCATCCCTATATCGTGGGCCAGCCCTACCGGCTGCGGCATCTGCGCCGGGCACTGGCGCCGCTGGCCGCTGCGCGCGACCGGGGCGAAATCTGGTTCGCCACGCCCGGCGATATCTGCCGCCATGTAGATGGTCTGGCGTCTGCCCGCTGATCCTCGACCCTTTCGCGACCCTCCTGCCGAGCCCCGCCATGCCTACCCGCAGCCCCGCCAAACCCCGTGCCACGCCGGCCGCCAAGCGCCGCCCGGCCGTCGTTGCCCCGGCCCCGGCCGATGACACCGCGCCCGATGCCGACCAGGAACGCCGTATCTGCGAGGCCGTCTACGAAAGTGTGATGAGCCAGCGCCTGACGCCGGGCACCAAGCTGCCCGAGGCGGCCCTGTGCGAGATCTTCGGGGTCTCGCGTTCCGTGGCGCGCAAGGCCCTGCAGCGCCTGGCGCACGAACACGTGGTGGACCTGCATCACAATCGCGGCGCCGTGGTGGCCGAACCTACTCCCGAAGACACGCGCCAGATCTTCCAGGCGCGGCGGGCGCTTGAAGCCGCCTTGCTGCCGCTGGCCGCGGCCCGCGCCACCAAGACCGATTACGCCTCGCTGCGCAAGCAGTTGCGCGACGAGCACGCCTTGCTGCACCGCGCCGGCCAGCCGGCCTGGGCGCGGCAGGCCAGCGCCTTTCACGTGCGGCTGGGCGAGCTGTCGGGCAACGGCATCCTGCACGGCTACCTGGCCGAACTGGTGTCGCGCTGCTCGCTCATCGTGGCGCTGTACGAGCCGCCCGGCAACGCGGCCTGCGAACACGGCGAACACGTGCTGATCGTGGACCTGATGGAACGCGGGCAGGTGGCCGAGGCCGTGAAGATCAACGACAACCACTTGGCGGACCTGGAGCGGCGCATCAGCCTGGAACGTCCCCAACCCGCGCAAACCCTTGCCCAGATGCTGGGACTGGCCTGACATGGATATCGACTTCGAAGCCATCACCGAATACCAGCGCTACAAGCTCATGGCGAGCCTGATCGTGCCGCGGCCGATCGCGCTGATCACCACTCTGTCGGAAACCGGGGTGGTCAACGCCGCGCCCTTCAGCATGTTCAACATGCTGGGCGAGGACCCGCCCATCGTCATGGTCAGCATCAACCGTCTGGAAGACGGCAACCTGAAGGACACGGCGCGCAACATCGCGCGTACCGGCGAATTCGTGGTGCACCTGACCGACGAAGCCATGGCCGAGAAAATGCACCGCTGCGGCGACCGCCTGCCGTCCGACGTCAGCGAGCTGGCGCATGCTGGCCTGGACGCCGCGCCCAGCCAGCGGGTGGCGCCGCCGCGCATTACGCAGGCGCCGGTGGCGTTCGAATGCACGCTGTATGAAACCCTGGAAACCGCCAGCCGCCAGATCTTCATTGGCCAGGTACGCTGGCTGCATGCGCGCGACGGGCTGATCGACACGGACACCTGGCGGGTGCGTTTGCAAGACTATTTTCCGGTGGGCCGCTTCGGCGCCAGCTTTTACGTCACCACCCGTGACCGCTACGCCATCGGGGGCGGCGATACGCCGGCCAGCACGGCCATCGACGAGATCTAGGACCCGTGCGCGGCAGGCGGCCTTGCCATCCGCCCGGCGCGCGGCTGCCGGACTTGCCGCGTCACCAGACCGCCGTCTGCGAGCCCGGCGCGCGCAGATGCCGGGCAAAGCGCTGCGCCAGGAAATCGACGAACGCCAGCGTCTTGGCCGGCAGATTCAGGCGTTCCGGATACAGCACATGGATGTCCGCCGCCGGCGTGGCCCATTCCGGCAACACCAGGCGTAGCCGCCCGGCGCGCAGGTGGGCCGCGGTTTCCCATTCGGACCGCATCACGATGCCGTGGCCGTCCAGCGCCCATTCCAGCGCGCTCTGGCCGTCATTGGAACTGACCGGGCCGCGCACTTTCACCGTCTCCGTGCGTTGGCCGGCCTCGAGCCGCCAGGTGCCGTAAGCCACGTCGTTTTCGCGCACCACGATGCAGCGGTGGCGTTGCAGATCGCCCGGCGTGCGCGGTTCGCCGTATGTCTCCAGGTAGCGCGGCGACGCGCACAGCAGGCGCCGGTTGGACGCGATCTTGCGCGCGGTCAGGCGGGCGTCGGGCAGGTCGCCGAAGCGCACGGCCACGTCGAAGCCTTCCTCGATCAGGTTCAGGGGCCGGTCGGTCAGGCGCAACTGCACCTCGACGTCGGGGTACTGCCGCGCAAAGTCCGACACGGCGGGCGCGACGTGGGCGCGGCCAAAGCCGAACGTGGCGTTCAGGCGCAGCAGGCCCTGGGGTTGGGCGCGGCTGCTGGATACGGAGCGTTCCAGCGCCTGCAGGTCGGCCAGGATGCGGCCGCCTTCGGCCAGGTAAAGCTCGCCTTCCTGCGTGACGCTGACGCGTCGCGTGCTGCGGTTCAGCAGGCGCACGCCCAGGCGCTGCTCCAGCTTGGCCAGGCGCGTGCTGACGGCGGGCGGCGTCAGGCCCAGTTCGCGCGCGGCCGCCGACAGGTTGCCGTGCTTGACCAGCAGCGAAAAGAACGCAAGGTCCGAGAGCGCATCCATGGGTTTATCTATAAATAAAATTTAATAAAGATTTAGGTTTTCGATTAATTATAAGAATAGAACCGGCCTATACACTGGGTTCACCGATACGCAGAGCCGCCCGACGCGGCCATCCAAGAGGAGACCTACCCCATGAAGACCCCTTACGCCTGGTGCAGGCTGACCGCCACGGCATTGGCCGCCGTCACCGCTTGTTGGCTGGCGCCAGCCGCGGCCGCCGACGCGTTTCCCCAACGGCCCATCACCCTGGTGGTGCCGTTCGCGCCCGGCGGCAGCGTGGACATCGCCGCCCGGCTCATCTCCGACGCCTGGGGCAAGGCCTTGGGCCAGAGCGTGATCGTGGAAAACCGCGCCGGCGCGTCCGGCAACATCGGCATGGCCGCGGTGGCACGCGCCGAGCCCAATGGCTACACGCTGGCCATCAACACGATGTCGCTGGCGATCAACCCGGCGCTGTTCAAGACCATGCCGTTCGACACCGCGCGCGACCTGCGCTCGGTGGGTACCGTCGGCACTTCACAGCATGTGCTGACCGTGACGCCGTCGCTGCCGGTGGACAACGTGAAGGCGCTGCTGGAGTACATCCGCGCACGTCCCGCCAACGAACTGAGCTTCGGTTCGGCCGGCACCGGCAGCACCTTCCACATGGCCGCGGAATTGTTCAAATCGGTCTCGGGCACGCAGATCCTGCATGTGCCCTACAAGGGCGGCGGTCCGGCCATGGTGGATACCATCAGCGGCCAGGTGCAGATGAGTTTTCCGGTGCTGTCGGCGGCCAAGCCGCAGGTCGATGGCAAGAAGCTCAAGGCGTTGGGCGTCACCGGCACCACGCGTTCGCCGCTGTTGCCGGACGTGCCCACCATCGCCGAGTCCGGCCTGCCCGGCTACGCCTTCAATACCTGGTTCGTGATCAGCGCGCCCGCCGGCACGCCGCAGGCCGCGGTGGACACGCTCAATGCCAAGCTGGCCCAGGCGCTGCAATCGCCCGCGCTGGCCGAGCGCATGGGCCGCGAAGGCTTCGAACCGCTGATTTCCACCCCTGCCCAGACCGAAGCCATGGTCGCGGGCGAAATCACACGCTGGGCCGGCATCGTCAAGGACGCCGGCATCGAGGCCAACAACTGACGTCCGGCAAAGGTCCCATCGCGCCCCGCGCGGGCGCGCTATTTCGCAAGGAAGCATCGACATGTCCGGCATGACGCTATACGACAAACTGGTGGCCAGCCACGAAGTGGCCCGCATCGACGACGAGCACATCCTGCTGTACGTGGATCTGCACATCATGAATGAATACACCAGCCCCCAGGCCTTCAGCGGCCTGGCCGCGCGAGGCCGGCAAGTGCTGCGGCCGGGCCAGCAGATGGCGGTGGTGGACCACATCATTCCGACGCATCCGGTGCCCGCCGCGCTGCGCGTCATTCCGGATGACGCCTCGGCGCGCCAGGCGCGCAACCTGAAGCGCAATTGCGACGAGCAGGACATCGCGCTGTTCGACACCACCGACCCCTTGCAAGGCATCGAGCACGTCATCGCGCCCGAACACGGCATGATCCTGCCCGGCATGGTGGTGCTGTGCGGCGACAGCCACACCACGACCTACGGCGCGCTGGGCGCGCTGGGCTTTGGCATCGGCACGTCGGAAGTCGAACACATCCTGGCGACCCAGACGCTGGTGTACCGGGTGGCGCGCAACATGCGCATCCGTGTCGACGGCCAGTTGCCCGCCGCCGTGTCCGCCAAGGATCTGGTGATCTACGTGGTGCATCGCATCGGCGCCCAGGGCGCGCGCGGCCACGCGGTGGAATTCTGCGGCAGCGCCATCGCCGGCCTGTCGGCGGAAGCGCGCATGACCCTGTGCAACATGACCGTGGAAGCCGGCGCCCGCGCCGCGCTGATCGCGCCGGACGCCACCACCGATGCCTACGTGGCCGCGCATGCGCCGCAGCTGCATGGCGCGGAACTGGCGCAGGCGCGGGCCTACTGGGCCACGCTGCATAGCGACGCGGACGCGGTCTTCGACGTCGAGCATGGGTTCGACGCTGCCCAGATCGCACCGTTCGTCACCTGGGGCACCAGCCCCGACCAGGCCGTGCCGGTTACCGGCACGGTGCCCGACCCGCGGGCCGAGCCCGACGCGCTGGCGCGCCTGGCGCTGGAAAAGGCCGTGGCGTACATCGGCCTGCAACCCGGCGCGCCGATCGCCGGCGTGCCGATCGACCGCGTGTTCATCGGATCCTGCACCAACGGCCGCATCGAAGACCTGCGCGTGGTGGCCGACGTGGTGCGCGGCCGTCAGGTCGCGGCCGGCGTGCGGGCCATGGTGGTGCCGGGCTCGGGCGCCGTGCGCGCTCAGGCCGAAGCCGAAGGCGTGGCGGCCGCGTTGATCGCCGCCGGTTTTGAATGGCGCCAGCCGGGCTGTTCGATGTGCCTGGCCATGAACGATGACGTGCTGCGTCCTGGCGAGCGCTGCGCCTCCACCACCAACCGCAACTTTGAAGGCCGCCAGGGCAGGGCGGGGCGCACCCACCTGATGAGCCCGGCCATGGCCGCCGCCGCCGCGCTGGCCGGCCGCATCGTCGACGTGCGCGACCTGGAGCAAACACGATGAACCAGACCATCCAGGGCGTTGCCGCGCCCTTGCCGTATTCCAATCTGGACACCGACCAGATCATGCCCAAGCAGTTCCTGCGCATCATCGACAAGGCGGGCCTGGATCGCGGCCTGCTGTACGACCTGCGTTTTGATGCCGACGGCGCGCCACGGCCGGATTTCGTGCTGAACCAGCCTGCCTATGCGGGCGCCTCGATTCTGGTGGCCGGACCGAACTTCGGCTGCGGTTCCAGTCGCGAACACGCGGTGTGGGGCCTGATGCAATTCGGCATCCGCGCCGTGGTCGCCGCCAGCTTTGGCGAGATCTTCTACTTCAACGCCCTGAACAATGGCTTGCTGCTGGTCAGCCTGCCGCCGGCCGAGGTCGACGCGCTGCTGGCGCGGGTGTCTGCGCCGGTGTCCAATACGGCCAGCAACCACGTCGAGATCGACGCCCTGGCCGGCACGGTGCGCGCGGCCGACGGCTGGACGGCCACGTTCGACCTGCCGGCGCGCCACCGCCGCATGTTCTCGCAGGGGCAGGACATGGTCGGCGCGTCGTTGCAGCAACTGGCGGATGTGGAACACTTCGAGGCCGGCCACTGGGCCCGGCATCCGTGGATGAAAGACGTGGCGCGCCGTGTGCGCGACCGCCTGGACAACTGAGAGGCGCAGACCGCAATGACCGCATTCTTCGATCTTCCCGTGCAACGCCACGAGGTCAACGGCATCCGGATCGCCGCCCGCGTGGATGGCGCCGGACCGCCGCTGCTGCTGCTTCATGGCCATCCGCAAACCCACGCCATCTGGCACAAGGTCTGGCCCGAGCTGACCCGCCATCACACCTGCGTGGCGGCGGACTTGCGCGGCTACGGCGACAGTGACAAGCCGCCCGCCTCGACGGACCACGCGGCGCATTCCAAGCGCGAAATGGCCGCCGACATGGTGGCGCTGATGCGCACGCTCGGGCATGAGCGCTTTGACGTGCTGGCGCACGACCGCGGCGCCCGCGTCGCCCACCGCCTGGGGCTGGACCATGCCGCGGCGGTCGGGCGCATGATGCTGCTGGATATCGCGCCCACGCTCGACATGTACGAGAACACCACCCGGGCGTTCGCCCAGGCCTACTACCACTGGTTCTGGCTGATCCAGCCGGCGCCCATGCCCGAAACCATGATCGAACGCGACCCGGTTTTCTACCTGCGGTCGGTCATGGGCGGACGCCCTGGCGGGCTGGCGCACTTTTCGGCCCAGGCCATGGCCGAGTACGAGCGCACGGCCCGGCTGCCGGGCTGGGCCACCGGCATCTGCGAAGACTACCGCGCGTCCGCCACGCTGGACCTGGAGCACGACCGCCAGGGGCGCGCGGCGGGCGAACGCCTGCGCATGCCGCTGCGGGTGCTGTGGGGCGAACGCGGCGCGGTGGGCCGCAATTTCGACGTGCTGGGGCTGTGGCGCGCGGTGGCCGACGAGGTCTCGGGCGGGCCCTTGCCGGGCGCCCATTACCTGGCCGAAGAGACCCCTGACGCGCTGCTGCGCGAGGTTGCCGGGTTTTTCGGCTGGCCGCGGTAGGCAGGACCCGGCGCCGACGGCCGGGCGTCGTGCAGGCCCGGCCTGCAAAGGGCGCGCCAGCCATTCCGGCCCGCCACGGCGCTTTGCCGCGCTGTCAATCAAGCCACGCTGGGCAATAGGGCTATCAAAAAAGGGACGTAACCCTGGTGTTAACCTTCGGCCCATGAATCGTTCCTTTGCCGATCTGACCGAATTGCCCGACCCCGAGGACGCCCAACGCGTGTTCCGGGCCACCGATTCCCCGTGCGTTGCCGTATGTTCCACGCTGTTTGACGACATCTGCCGGGGCTGCGGGCGCACGGCCATGGAAGTGGCCAATTGGGTCTTCATGACGGAAGAGGAAAAGCGCGAGGTCTGGGTCCGCATCAAGGCCCAGGGGTATCCCCGCCGCAACAACTAGGCGGTGCTGACGGGCCCGTCGGGCCTGCCGTCTTGGGCGTGTCACATGCCGCGGGCTAAATCGCGGTGTTGCCCACTTCCGGCCTCATCATGCGCATCGTTCTTGTCACGGATGCCTGGCATCCGCAAGTCAATGGCGTCGTCCGCACCTGGACGACCATGCAGCAGATCCTGAATGAATGGGGCCACGAATTGATCGTCGTGAACCCCCAGGGCAGCCGGACCGTGCCGGCCCCATCCGAGCCCGACCTGCGGCTCTGCCTGTGGCCCGGCCGGCAATTGCGCCGCATCCTGGGCGACATCGTGCCCGATGCGCTGCACATCGCCACCGAAGGCCCGCTGGGGCTGGCCGCGCGCAGCATGGCGCTGTCGCGCGGCTGGCGCTTCACGACCTCGTTTCACACGATGTTCCCCGACTACCTGCAGGCGCGCATGGGCATTCCGGCCGCGTTGCCGTGGCGCTACCTGCGCTGGTTTCACCGGCCGTCGCAATGCGTGCTGGTGCCTACGCCCACGGTGCGCGACATCCTGGTGCGCCGCGGGCTGGCCAATCTGCGGGTCTGGTCGCGCGGCGTGGACCCGCGCAAGTTCCAGCCCACCCCCGGCCTGGCGTTCCAGGACCTGCCCCGTCCCGTTTTCCTTTCCGTCGGCCGGGTGGCCCGTGAAAAGAACCTGGATGCCTTCCTGGCGCTGGACCTGCCGGGCAGCAAGGTGGTGGTGGGGGCGGGACCCGACGAGGCGCGCCTGAAAAAGCACTTTCCCCAGGCCGTGTTCCTGGGCATGCAGAACGACGATGCCCTGCCGGCGTTCTACGGTGCGGCCGACGTGTTCGTCTTTCCCAGCCTGACCGACACCTTCGGGCTGGTCATGCTGGAAGCCATGGCTTGCGGCACGCCGGTGGCGGCCTTCCGCAGCGAAGCGCCGTTGGCGGTGGTGGCGCAAGGCGTCACCGGTATCCTGGATGACGACCTGGCCCATGCCTGCCGCGCCGCGCTGCCGCTGGACCGCCACGCGGCGCGCGAACACGCCCTGACGCGCAGCTGGGATTCGGTGGCCTCCGACCTGCTGGCGTCGCTGGTGCCCCTGACCCCCGGCGCCGAGATCGACAGGCGCCTGGCCCGGGCGGGGTGAACGGCGCCGGGCGGGACGCGCCGTCCGCGGCGAGAGCCGTGCGGGACGTTCCCCCTGGCAAGCCAAACCGGTACAATGCCTGCCAATCCTGAGGAGCGTTGCGACGACCATTGATCATTCGGTCGCCAGGCTCAGGAATTCCTGTTCAAGCGCTGCGCATTGCGCGGCGCTACAGCAACGGCGCTCACCTTTGTCGCGTACGGCGGAAAAGGCGAGCACTCGATTGTCGTGGTGGTTTCGCGTTGTCCGGCCGTATCGTGCGCCGTTCGTTTTTCACGTGGAGCCCATACACCATGAACGCTGTAACCGATAAGTCCTTCTCCGATTACCTGGTCGCCGATATGTCGCTGGCAGGCTGGGGCCGTCGCGAGCTGGCCATCGCCGAAACCGAAATGCCCGGCCTGATGGCCATCCGCGAAGAGTTCGCCGCCAAGCAGCCGCTCAAGGGCGCGCGCATCGCCGGCAGCCTGCACATGACCATCCAGACCGGCGTGCTGATCGAAACGCTGGTGGCCCTGGGCGCCGAAGTGCGCTGGGCCTCGTGCAACATCTTCTCCACGCAAGACCACGCCGCCGCGGCTATCGCCGCGTCGGGCACGCCGGTCTTCGCCGTCAAGGGCGAAACGTTGGAAGAATACTGGCAGTACACCCACAAGATCTTCGAATGGCCCAATGGCCAGAACGCCAACATGATCCTGGACGATGGCGGCGATGCCACGTTGATGCTGCACCTGGGCACCAAGGCCGAGAAAGACATCTCGGTGCTGGCCAACCCGGGCAGCGACGAAGAGCGCGTGCTGTTCGCCGCCATCAAGGAAACGCTCAAGCGTGATCCGAAGTGGTACTCGACCCGCCTGGCGCTGATCAAGGGCGTGACCGAAGAAACCACCACCGGCGTGCATCGCCTGTACCAGATGTCGCAAAGGGGCGAGCTCGCCTTCGCCGCCATCAACGTCAACGACTCGGTCACCAAGTCCAAGTTCGACAACCTGTACGGCTGCCGCGAATCGCTGGTCGACGGCATCAAGCGCGCCACCGATGTGATGGTCGCGGGCAAGATCGCCGTGGTCGCCGGCTACGGCGACGTGGGCAAGGGCTGCGCCCAGGCGCTGGTGGCGCTGCGCGCCCAGGTCTGGGTCACCGAAATCGACCCGATCTGCGCGCTGCAGGCCGCCATGGAAGGCTTCAAGGTCGTGACCATGGAAGAAGCCGCCGCCCACGGCGATATCTTCGTCACCGCCACCGGCAACTACCACGTCATCACCCGCGACCACATGAACGCCATGAAAGACCAGGCGATCGTGTGCAACATCGGCCACTTCGACAACGAAATCGACGTTGCCAGCCTGGCCGACTGCAAGTGGGAAGAGATCAAGCCGCAAGTCGACCACGTCATTTTCCCGGACGGCAAGCGCATCATCCTGCTGGCCCAGGGCCGCCTGGTGAACCTGGGCTGCGCCACCGGCCACCCGTCGTTCGTGATGTCGTCGTCGTTCGCCAACCAGACCATCGCCCAGATCGAGCTGTTCACGCGCAACGACGCCTACAAGTCGGGCGAAGTCTACGTGCTGCCCAAGCATCTGGACGAAAAGGTCGCGCGTCTGCACCTGGCCAAGCTGGGCGTGAAGCTGACCACGCTGCGCAAGGATCAGGCCGACTACATCAGCGTGCCGGTTGAAGGTCCTTACAAGCCGAATCACTACCGCTACTGATGCTTGTAGCAAAATAGGAAAGTACCCGCGCCATGTCGGCGCGGGCTTTCCGGTCCGCGGGGTTCCCCCGTTTCGCCTGGCGATGACGGGGCCGCGGAGCGTCAATACAGGAGTTCGAACATGGCATTGATACTCGTCTGGATCCTGAACGCGGTGGCCCTGCTGGCCGTTGCCTACCTGCTGCCCGGCATTACCGTGGCCAGCTTCGGATCGGCGCTCATCGCCGCCCTGGTGCTGGGCCTGGTCAACATGCTGGTCAAGCCGGTTCTGGTGCTGCTGACGTTGCCCATCACGATCGTCACGCTCGGTCTCTTCCTTATCGTCATCAACGCCCTGTTGTTCTGGTTCGTCGGCTCCGTGCTCAAGGGCTTCCAGGTCAACGGGTTCTGGTGGGCCGTGGGCGGTGCGATCCTCTACAGCATCATCTCTGGCCTGCTTACCAAACTGATCCCCTAATGTCTGATTCGACTACCCCCGCTTTCAGTCTGGAATTCTTTCCCCCGCGCGATCTGGCCGGTCAGGAACGGCTGGTTCGCGCGGCCAAGCAGATGCTGGCGATCCAGCCCAAGTACGTCAGCGTGACTTTCGGCGCGGGCGGCTCCACCCGCGCCGGCACGGCGGATGCCGTGCGCACGCTGCGCAACCTGGGCTGCGATGCGGCGCCGCACTTGTCGTGCGTCGGCGCGAGCCGCCAGGATCTGCGGGACATCCTCCAGACCTATAAGAACGAAGGCGTGCGGCGCGTGGTCGCCCTGCGCGGCGACCTGCCTTCGGGCATGGGCGGCGACGCGGGCGAGCTGCGCTATGCCAACGAACTGGTGTCGTTCATCCGAGAGGAAACGGGCGACTGGTTCCACATCGAAGTCGCGGCCTACCCCGAAATGCACCCGCAGGCGACGCATCCGTCGACCGACCTGGATCATTTCGTGGCCAAGGTGAACGCCGGCGCCGATGCGGCCATCACCCAGTACTTCTTCAACGCCGACGCCTACTTCGACTTCGTCGACCGGGCGCAGGCCAAGGGCGTGCGGGTGCCGATCGTGCCGGGCATCATGCCCATCACGAACCACACCCAGCTCTTGCGCTTCTCGGAAATGTGCGGCGCGGAAGTGCCGCGCTGGATCCGTCTGCGCCTGGCCGAGTTTGGCGACGACAAGGCCTCGATCCGTGCCTTCGGCGTGGACGTGGTCACCGAGCTGTGCCAGAACCTGCTGGACAATGGCGCGCCGGGCCTGCATTTCTACACGCTGAACCACGCGGAAGCGCCGCTGGCGGTGTGGAAGGAACTGGCTCTGTAACGCCATCGCCCCGGGGTGCTGCCCGAGCAAGGCAAGGCCGGCATATGCCGGCCTTTTTCTTGCCGCGGAGGCAGGGGCCGGCATGGTTGCCCGCTGCCGTTATCGCTGCGGGCTGGCCGGTCAGTCCGCGTACACCCCGGCCTTGCGGATGATGGGCCCCCACTTGTCCACTTCGGATTGCAGCCAGGTCCGCAGGCCTTCGGGCGTCTGCTTGGCTTCGGGCACGATCTCGGCGCCCAGCTCGGCCATCTTCTGCGTGAAGGCCGGGTCCTTCAGCGCGGCGCGCAGGGCCTCGTTGAACTTGGCGATGACCTCGGGCGGCGTGCCCTTGGGCGCATACACGCCGTGCCACACCTTGACCTCGAAGCCCTTCAGCCCGCCTTCCTGCAGCGTCGGGGCATCGGGCAGCGCCTTGATGCGGTCCAGCGTGGTGACGCCGTACAGCTTCACGCGCTGGCCCTTGATGTGCGGAATGGTCTGCGTGGTCTGGTCGCACAGCACGTCGACCTGGCCGCCCAGCAGCGCCGTCAGCGCCGGCGCCGTGCCGGCATAGGGCACGGTCGTGAACTGCACGCCCAGCGATTCCTGCAGCAGCATGCCGCACAGCTGCGACACCGCGCCCAGGCCTGCGTTGGCCAGGTTGATCTTGTTGCCGTTGGCGCGCGCGTACTGGATGAATTCAGCCATGTTGCCGGGCGGCAGGTCCTTGCGGCCCAACAGCGTCATCGGCACGTCGGCCACCTGGCCGACATATGAGAAATCGGTCAGCGGATTGAACGGCGGCTTGCGGTACAGCGCCGGCGCGGTGGCCATGCCGTTGTGGTGGATCAGGAAGGTATAGCCGTCCGGCGCGGCCCGTGCCACGTGCATGGCCGCCAGCGTGCCGCCGGCCCCGGTGCGGTTTTCGATGATGATGCTCTGGCCCAGCGTCTTGGCCATTGCCGCGCCCAGACTGCGGGCCACCACGTCGGTGGGGCCGCCGGCCGAGAACGGCACGACCAGCGAAATGGCATGGGTGGGATAGTTGCCCTGGGCCACGGCGGAGCCGCCGGTCAGGCAAGCCAGGGCCAGCAGCGGCCCGGCCAGGCGCGGCAGGGCGCGCGAGGAAATAAGGGTCATGTCTCGTTCCTTGTGGTTTTATCGTGAACCCGCAAGGCAAGGCATGACGGGCTGGCATCAGTGTGGCGCGCCAGCCGGAAGATGAGAATTTGTGGTTTTACAAGCCGGGCTTAGGGAAGCGGAAAGGCGGGTTTATACGGTCAGACACCGCTTCTCCTGATTTCAATGCGTCCCCAATGCCAAAGGCGCAATGGCAGCAAACCTCAGTTCGCCTGATCCTTGCCCGGGTCTTCCGCCAGCACCTGCGGGGCCGCGTAGTCGGCCAGGGGCACGTCCACGGGTTCGGCCCGCAGGGGCTGGTGGACACGGCTGGCGGGCACCAGCGAGGAAGGGTCTTCCGGGTTGGCCCAGAGCGGGTCGGGGATTTCGGCGAAGACCTGGCGCAGGCGTTCGCCCCAGGTGCCGCGGATCATGCGGAAGTATTCGTTGTGCTCGTCGATGCTGGCGAAATGCGTGACGCGCAGCGCGTGGGTGTCGTAGACCAGCAGGTCCAGCGGCAGCCCCACCGAGATGTTCGAGCGCAGCGTCGAATCCATCGAGATCAGGGCGCACTTGGCGGCCTCGTCCAGGGACGTGTCCGGGCGCAGCACGCGATCGAGGATGGGCTTGCCGTACTTGGCTTCGCCAATCTGGAAATACGGGCATTCGGCGCCGGCCTCGATGAAGTTGCCGGCCGAATACACCTGGAACAGCCGGCAGCGCTCGGCGCCGATCTGGCCGCCGAAGATCAGGCTGACGTTGAACTCCACGCCTTGCTCGTGCAGGGCGGCGGCCTCGCGGTGATAGACCTCGCGCACGGCGGCGCCCACCCGGCGGGTGGCCTCGAACATGTCGGGCGCGTTCCAGACGGTTTCGCCGCCTTCGTCGTGCTGGCGCGCCAGCGCGTTCAGCACGGCCTGGCTGACGGCCAGGTTGCCGGAGGTCATCAGGACCATCACGCGCTCGCCCGGACGCTCGAAGACAGTCATTTTGCGGAACACGCTGATCTGGTCAACGCCCGCGTTGGTGCGGGAGTCGGACAGGAAGACCAGGCCGGAATCTAGGCGGGCTGCGACGCAGTAGGTCATGATTGCAAAAAAGGAAACACCACGCCGCATTGTATTGCGGCGCGGCCCGGCGGGGTTATTGCTGCAACGTCGTCTGCACTTGCACGCTGACCTCCATGGATTCTTCGCCGCCGCCGGTACGCACGCCGCGTACCGGCGAGGCCGAGTCGTAGTCCCGCCCCACGGCCAGGCGGCAATGGCAATCGGACGCGAATTGACGGTTGGTGATGTCCACGCTGGTCCAGCCGGTCTCGGGCAGCCAGACATCCGCCCAGGCGTGGCTGGCCGCATGCTGGGTGGTGGTGTAGAGGTAGCCGCTGACATAGCGGGCCGGTACGCCCAACCCGCGCACGCAGGCCAGGAACAGGTGCGCATGGTCCTGGCACACGCCGTGGCCCATGGCCAGTACCTGGTTGGCCGCGGTGGTGACGTCGGTAGTGCCGGGTTCATAGGCCACCCGGTCGCAGATGGCGCTGGCCAGCGTCAGCACGTCGGCGGGCGAATTCAGGCCACCGGGCAGCACGTCGCGGGTGAAGGCGTGGATGGTTTCGTCGGCCTGCGTCAATGGCGTCTGCACGCAATAGGCGTGCACGGGCAAGCGGCTGTCTTCGCCGCCCAGCGCGCCCAGCGTCAACGCGTCCACCAGCACCTGGCCCACCACGCGCAGCTCGATTTCGGTGTGCGGGCGGTTCAGGGTCAGCGTATGGGTGATGTTGCCGTAAGCGTCTACCTGCTGCTCCAGCGCGCCGGGCGCTTCGATGTGCCAGCGCAGCACGCGCTGGTGCTCGTCGTCGCGCGGCGTCAGCCGCAGGGTCTGGATGCTGTAGGTGACGGGCGTGGTGTAACGGTAGTGCGTGACGTGCGTGATGATCTGTTTCATGCCTGTCTCCTTGTCATGCCGACAGCGGCACCAGGAAGTCCTGGCTGATCCGGTTGCCCAGGTCGTTGATGCGGTCCAGAAAGTGCTCCAGGTACTGGTGCAGGCCGCTGTGCAGAATGTCCTCGACCCGGCCGAACTGCAGTTCGGCGCACAGCATGCCGGCGCGGCGCTGCGTTTCGGTCGAGCGCTGGTTCGACACGCGCGCCAGGTCTTCGGACACCGCGCGCATCGACGCCAGCAACGAACGCGGCATGTCCGGATGCAGGATCAGCAATTCGGCCACGCGGTCCGGCGTGATGATGTCGCGGTACACCTTGCGATAGATCTCCAGGCCCGACACCGAGCTGAGCAGTGCCGACCAGCGGTAGAACTCGCTTTGCAGGCCGCCCGAGCCGTTGCCGTCGGCGCGGCCGTCTTGCTGCTGCTGTTGCTGCTGCGAGCCGCTGGGCGGCGCGGCGTTGCCGTCGCGCTCGTGGAACTTCACGTCCAGCATGCGCGCGGTGTTGTCGGCGCGTTCCAGGTGCATGCCGATGCGCAGGAAATACAGCGCCTCGTCTTCGAGCATGGTGCCGATGGTGACGCCGCGGGCCAGGTGCGAGCGGAATTTCACCCATTCGAAGAATTCGCCGGGATTGCGTTCCAACAGGCCGGTGTGCAGGTGCTTGAGCAATTCCAGCCAGGTGGTGTTGTAGGTTTCCCAGACCTCGGTGGTCAGGCTGCCGCGCACGGCGCGCGCGTTCTCGCGGGCCGCGCGCATGCAGGTGTAGATGGACGACGGGTTTTCGGGGTCGCGCACCATGTACTGCAGCACGTCCTGCGGCGAGATGACGGCGTGCTTGGCGTGGTACAGGCCTTGCAGCTCCGAGATGCGCAGCACGGCATTCCACGAACCTTCGCGGGTCTGCGCGTCTTGCGGCAGCAGCGACATCTGCAGGTTCACGTCCAGCATGCGCGCGGTGTTCTCGGCGCGCTCGGTGTAGCGGCACATCCAGAACAGGTTGTCGGCGGTTCGGCTCAGCATCGTTATTCCTCCAGAACCCAGGTGTCCTTGGTGCCGCCGCCCTGGCTGCTGTTGACCACCAGCGAGCCTTCGGTCAGCGCCACGCGGCACAGGCCGCCGGGCACGGTGCGGATGTCCTTGCCGCACAGCACATAGGGGCGCAGGTCGACGTGGCGCGGCGCCACGCCGGATTCGACGTAGGTCGGCACGGTGGACAGCGCCAGCGTCGGTTGCGCGATGTAGTTGGCCGGGTTGGCCCGCACGCGATCCTTGAACGACTCGACTTCGGCGCGCGTGGACGACGGGCCCACCAGCATGCCGTAGCCGCCGGCGCCATGGACTTCCTTGACCACCAGTTCGTGCATGTTCGCCAGCACGTGGGACAGCTCGTCCGGACGGCCGCAGCGCCAGGTCGGCACGTTCGACAGGATCGGCTCCTCGCTCAGGTAGAAGCGGATCATGTCGGGCACGTACAGGTAGGTGGACTTGTCATCGGCGATGCCGGTGCCGATGGCATTGGCCAGCGTCACGCGGCCAGCGCGGTACACCGACAGGAGGCCCGGCACGCCCAGCGCCGAATCGGCGCGGAACGACAGCGGGTCCAGGAAATCGTCGTCCAGCCGGCGGTAGATCACGTCGACCTTGCGCGGCCCCTGCGTGGTGCGCATGTACACCGTGTTCTGTTCCACGAACAGGTCCTGGCCTTCCACCAGCTCCACGCCCATCTGCTGCGCCAGGAATGCGTGCTCGAAATAGGCCGAGTTGTACATGCCCGGCGTCAGCACCACCACGGTGGGGTCGTCGCCGCCATGCGGCGCGACTTCGCGCAGGTTGTCCAGCAGCAGGTCGGGGTAGTGCGCGACCGGCTCGACCTTGATGCGGCTGAACGCGTCGGGCATCAGCCGCATCGACATCTTGCGGTTTTCCAGCATGTACGACACGCCGGACGGCACGCGCAGGTTGTCTTCCAGCACATAGAATTCGCCGGCGCCGGCCCGGACGATGTCCACCCCGGCGATATGGCAGTAGATGTCTTCGGCGACGTCCACATCCTGCATTTCGGGGCGGTACTGGGCGTTCAGGAACACCTGCTCGGCCGGCACGACGCCGGCGCGGACGATGTCGTGGCCATGGTAGATGTCGTGGATGAACATGTTCAGCGCCCGCACGCGCTGCTTCAGGCCGGCTTCCAGACGGCGCCATTCATCGGCGGGGATGATCCGCGGGATCATGTCGAAGGGAATCAGGCGTTCGGTGCCGGCCGCGTCGCCGGCCACCGAAAAGGTGATGCCGACCCGGCGGAAACTCAGGTCCGCTTCCAGGCGCCGCGCCGCCATGGCTTCCGCGGATTGCTCGTCGTGCCAGCGCTCGAAGGCCTGGTAATGGGAGCGTACGCCGTCTGCGCTGTCGCGCATCTCGTCATAGGCGGCTGGACGGGATGGTCTGTCCTTCATGGCTCCTCCGTTGCAGATGCTGACGGCCGGCTTGGGCGCGGCCGTTGTCCGGCCATGCGTGGCCGGTCTGAATGAATAAGCAACCCGCGTGCCAGCTTTGCGCGACAAACGGGGCCGCCCTTGGGAGAAATATCCTCCGCCGGGCGTCATATGGCTAGCCCCGGGTGAACGATAGGTGTCAGCCGAGGCGGGAGGATGAGGGGGCGCGGGCGTATTCCCGCCGTGCGCCGAGCGCGGCGCCGTCTTGAGTATAGGGGACTGATAGTCAGGATTGCACCATTTTGGTGCAATCCTTCGGGCAAAACTGGTGCGTCAGCGCAGCGTGTAGGTGTGCAACGTGGCGCCGCCCTGGCCGGGCGCTTGTTGCGGGGCATGCGGTACCCAGCCGTCCGGCGTGATCACGGCGTCCAGCCGGAAATCATGGGCGGCCGGCAGGTAGCCGGGATCGAGCTCGCCGCAGCTCCAGGCCACGCCGATGGTGATGAAGGCTTGGCCGCGGTCGCGCAACGCCGCCAGCGTGCGGTCGTAATAGCCGCCGCCATAGCCCAGGCGGTCGCCGGATTCGGTGTAACCCAGCGTGGGCACCAGCAGCACGTCGGGCAGCACTTCGGCGCCGTGGACGGGTTCCTGGATGCCATAGGGGCCGGCGCGCAATTCGGCATCGGGGGTCCAGGGCAGGAAGACCAGCGGGGCGTTGCGTTCACGCACCACCGGCAGCGCGACGGTCACGCCGTTGTCGGTCCATTGCTCGAGCAGCGGACGCAGGTCGGGCTCGTCCTGCATGGGCCAGAAGGCGGCCACGGTGGCGGGCGCCGGGCGGCCGGCGCGCACGGCCTCGTCGCGGGCCACGTTCAGCCAGGTGAACAGGCGCGCGCGCATCAGCAAACCGCCGCGGCTGCGTTGGTCTTCAGGCAGTTCGGCACGCAATTTCCGCAATCGCGTGCGTAGCTGGACTGCGGTATCCTCTGGAGTATTTTGCGTAGTCATGCGGTAGCTGTAACAGGGGTGAAAAAATGAAGGCGACAATGCGGGTCGGCAATAACGCGAACAACTGCGCGAGCAACGGTGCGAGCAACGGTAAAAATCACCGCACAGGCAGCCGCACAAGCAGCCACGCAAGCAGCCGCGTAGACATCCACGCGCATCATTGCGCGGACCCGCAGGCCGCTGGCAAGGCCGGCGCATGAAGCACTTGCGCCACGATATGGCCTCGGCCCCGCACTTCGGACGGTATCAGAAAACCGCCGGGAAATCCCCGCAGTCCGCCGACGCGCGCCATGGCCTGCGCCGCTGGTTGCCGCTGTTGGCCCTGTTCACCGCGGCCTGTGCGCCGGTAGATGCCCAGCAGCGCACCGCCGCCGTCAATCCGCAGCCGCAGCCCGCCGTGCAGTCGCCGCAGTCGCCGCAGCCGGCCATTGCCGTGCCGCCGGCCGTTCTGGCCGGCCTGCCGCCCACCTCCGACACGCCCGCCCTGGCCGCCGTGGTCGCCGCGCGCGAAGCCATGAACCGCAAGCAGTGGTCGGTGCTGGGCGCCCTGGTGCCGCAAGCCAAGTCCGATCCCCTGGGCATGTACCCCGAATACTGGCTGCTGCGTTATCAGCTCTGGACGCCCCCCGCGGGCGGCCGGCCCACCGCCGATCTGCAGAAATTCATCAGCGCCAATCCCGACGCCTACCTGGCCGACCGGCTGCGTGCCGACTGGCTGCTGGCCGCGGCGCGCAGCGGCGATTTCGAAACCGTGCGCAAGCTGGCTCCCGTCAAGAACACCAACGCCCAGGTCGAATGCGCCATCCTGGACGCCAAGCACATGACCGGCCAGCGCGCGACAGCCGCGCAGGCCATCGCCGTGTTCGCGCCCGGCGGCGCCTGCTGGGCCCTGTACGATCAGCTGGTTGCCGACCGCATCCTGGGCTGGGACGAGCTTGAACCCCAACTGCGCGACGCCATCGAGGCCAACAAGACCACCGATGCCCGCAAATTCGTGCAGTACATGTTCGAGCCGCGCGACCAGAAAACCTACGACGTCCTCATCAAGGACCCGATGCGCTGGCTGACGCGGCAAGATCGCCTGCCCGTGGGCCGCAACGAAAAAGAACTGGTCACCATCGCGCTGGCGCGCCTGGCGCGTTCCGACATCAACGTTGCCGACTCCTATCTGCGGCGCGAATGGGCCAAGTCCATGGCCAAGTCGAACCTGGCCTGGATCCGCGGCCAGTACGCCCTGGTCGACGCGCTCAACCTGGATAGCCGCGCCGACGACTGGTACCACGAGGCCGGCCACATCCGCATGACCGACTACAACGCCGGCTGGAAGGTGCGCGCCGCGCTGCGCCAACCCAAGATCGACTGGAAGTGGGTCATCGAGTCCATCGACCAGATGCCCGCCGCGCAGCAGGCGGACCCGTCCTGGGTCTACTGGAAGGCGCGCGGCCTGGCCGCCACCGGCCGTCGCGAGCAGGCCAACGCCGCCTACGCCAGCATCGCTGAGCGTTTCGATTTCTACGGCCAGCTGGCCGCCGAAGAGCTCGGCCGGCGCATTACCGTGCCGCCGCGGCCGGCGCCCGTCAGCGACCGCGAAATCGCCGAAGCCCGCGCCAACCCCGGCCTGCGGCGCGCCGTGCAACTGTTCCGCCTGGGCTGGCGCCAGGAAGCCGTGCCCGAATGGAACTTCGCGTTGCGCGGGATGACCGACCGCCAACTGATCGCGGCGGCCGAGCTGGCCCGCGCCGAGAACATCTACGACCGCGTGGTCAACACGTCTGACCGCACCGAAAAGGAATTCGACTTCAGCCAGCGCTTCATCGCGCCGTTCGAAGGCCGCGTCACGGCCAAGGCCAACGCCATCGCGCTGGACCCGGCCTGGGTCTACGGCCTGATCCGCCAGGAATCCCGCTTCATCATGGACGCGCGTTCGCACGTGGGCGCTTCGGGCCTGATGCAGCTGATGCCCGCCACGGCCAAGTGGGTTGCCGGCAAGATCGGCATGAGCAACTTCACGCCCGACAGCGTCAACGACTTCGACACCAACACCGAGCTGGGCACCAACTACCTGAACATGGTGCTGCGCGACCTGAACGGTTCGCAGATGCTGGCCAGCGCCGGCTACAACGCCGGGCCGCGCCGTCCGCACAACTGGCGGTCGACCTTCACCCATCCCGTCGAAGGCGCGATCTTCGCCGAGACCATCCCGTTCAACGAAACCCGCACCTACGTCAAGAACGTGATGTCCAACTCCGTCTACTACGCTGCCATGTTCACCGGCCAGCCGCAGTCCCTGAAAGAGCGCCTGGGCAACATCGTGCCGCTGGGCGCGGAAACCACCACCTTGCCATGACGCAGGACGCGGCAACGCAGGGGTTGCAGGTCTATATCGTGGGCGGCGCAGTGCGCGACGCGCTGCTCGGCCTGACGCCGGGCGACCATGACTGGGTGGTGGTCGGCGCCACGCCCGAAGACATGGCGCGGCGCGGTTTCATACCGGTGGGCGGCGACTTTCCGGTGTTCCTGCACCCGGTCACCAAAGAGGAATACGCGCTGGCCCGTACCGAACGCAAGTCGGGCCGCGGCTACAAGGGCTTTACCTTCTACACCGGCGCCGACGTCACGCTCGAAGAAGACCTGCGCCGCCGCGACCTGACGGTCAACGCCATTGCGCAGCGGCCGGATGGTGGACTGGTCGACCCCCTGGGCGGCGCGGCCGACGTGCGGGCGCGCGTGTTCCGACACGTGGGCGAGGCCTTTGAAGAAGACCCCGTGCGTATCCTGCGCCTGGGCCGCTTCGCCGCGCGCTTTACCGATTTTCGCGTGGCCCCTGAAACCCTGGACCTGTGCCGCCGCATGGTCCAGGCCGGCGAGGCCGATGCCCTGGTGGCCGAACGCGTCTGGAAGGAACTGTCACGCGGCTTGATGGCAGCCGCACCGTCGCGCATGCTCGACGTGCTGCGCCAGTCCGGCGCGCTGGCGCGCGTGATGCCCGAACTGCTTGCATCGGACACCACCGGCGCCGACATCGATCGTGCCGCCGCGCTGGGCCTGTCGCTGCCGGGCCGCTACGCCTTGCTGTGCCGGCTGTCGCCCGACCGCGAGGCGCTGGGCCGGCGCATGCGCGTGCCTGCCGAATGCAACGACTATGCGCGCTTGCTGCCCGAGATGCTGGCGGGCCTGGATGCCATAGACGCGTCCGAGGGCGATGCCGCCGACGCGCAACTGGCCCTGATGGAACGCGCAGATGCGCTGCGCAAGCCCGAGCGCTTTTTCGATCTGCTGGATACCGTGTCGGTGCTGCGGCCCGTGGACCGCGACGCCTGGCGGCTGCGGGTGGATGCCGTCCGCGGCGTGGATGCCGGCGCCATTGCCCGCGCCTGCGCCGGCGACCCGGCGCGCATCAAGCAAAGCGTGCGCGACGCGCGCTTGCAGCGCCTGCGCGCGGGGTGACACGCGGCGTCTTGCCGTTGCCGCAGCCAGGCGCTACAGCTTGCCCAGCCTGTCGCCACGGGCAAAGCCAAGCAGCGGCTGCGTCATGCCCCGGCCCACGGCCAGCACCTTGAACAATTCACCCATCTCGGCTTCCGACAGCAGCTTTTGCACCGGCGCGACCGCCTGCGCATAGGCTTGCGCGTCGCTGGGGTCCAACTGCGCCAGCAGCTCCATCAGGCCCGCGTTCATCAGGAAGCGCGCCTGCGACGTATAGCCCAGCACCTGCAGCCCCGCCGCCAGCGCCGCGTCCGCCATGGCGGTAAAGTCCACGTGCGCCGTGATGTCCTGCAGCCCGGGGGCGGTGAACGGGTCGCCGTGCGCGTGGTGGCGCAGGTGGCACATCAGCGTGCCGCCGGCGCGTTGCGGGTGGTAGTACTCGCTGCGCGGAAAACCGTAGTCCACCAGCAGCGCCGCGCCGTGCTCCAGCCAGGCGCCCATCGCATCGATCCAGGCTTCGCCCTGCAGATTGATTTCAGACACATAGCCGGGCAGCGCCGGCATGCGCGCCGCCACGGCGGCAGCCAGGCGCGGCGAGGCAGGGCGGTCTTCCCAGACGAAGCCTTGTTCCGCGTCCACAGCCACGCCGCGCTCCAGCACCTTGCCGTCGGCGCTCCAGGTAAACAGCGACACGGGCATGGCGTCCAGCACCTCGTTGGCCAGCACGCAGCCACGAAAGCGTTGCGGCAGCGCATCGAGCCACTGCACGCGCGCGCCGAACGGCGCCAACCGTTCCGCCTGGCGCGCCCGCAGGTCGGCCGAGACTTCCAGAATCAGGTACTGCGTGTCCGCCAACCCCAGCGTGTCCAGTTCGCGCAGCACGCCTTCGGCCAGCGCGCCGGTGCCAGCGCCGAACTCCAGCACGGTGTGCGTGCCGGTCTGGCGCAGCACCTGGGCGGCCTGGCGCGCCAGCGTGCGGGCAAACAGCGGCGTCAATTGCGGCGCGGTGACGAAGTCGCCGGCGGGCGTGCGGCCATCGGCATCCGGTTCGGCCAGCTTGACGTTGCCTGCCGCGTAATAGCCCAGCCCGGGGGCGTACAGCGCTTCTGCCATCCAGTGATCAAACGGCAGCCAGCCCGACGCCGCGGCGATGGCGGCGCGCAGGTGGGCGCGGGCGGCATCGCTGTGCGCCTGGGCGGCTGAAGAGAGCGGGGGCAGATTGGCTGGGGCGGGGCGTTGCATGTCGGGAAACGGATCGTCGGTAAGCAAGCATTTTCCCAAAAAACAAACCCCGCGGCAGGCGCGGGGTTTGCTTGGGGGAATTGACGGGCCGGAGGCCGGCCCGGTCAATGCGCCGTTCGGGGCTTAGCCGCGGCGGTCGCCGGCCGGCTTGGCGAAGCGCTTGGCGGGGCCGCCGGGGCGCTTGTCGAACGTGGGCTTGCCGCGGAAACCGCCTTCCGGACGGTCGCCGCCACGGAAGCCGCCTTCGCGCTGCGGACGGTCGCCAAAGCTGGGACGATCGCTGAAGCTGGGGCGGGCGTCACGGTCGGCGCCGCGGAAACCGCCTTCACGGGGAGCGCGTTCGTTGAACGGACGCGGATCGCGCTGGGGGCGGTCGCCAAAGCTGGGACGGTCGCTGAAGCTGGGACGGGCATCGCGGTCGCCGCCGCGGAAGCCGCCTTCACGCGGGGGGCGGTCACCGAAGGGGCGATTGCCCTGGTAGCCGCCTTCGCGTTGGGGGCGGTCACCGAAGCTGGGACGATCGCTGAACGAGCGGGCCGGGCGGTCGCCGAACGGGCGGTTGCCTTGGTATCCGCCTTCGCGCGGGGCGCCGTCGCGGGCGCCTTGGTAACCGCCTTCACGCGGCTTGAACTCGCCACGCGGGCCGCCGAAAGAACGGCCTTCACGCGAGCCGCCGTCACGGTTGCCTTGGTAGCCGCCGCCGAAACCGCCGGGGCGCTTGCCGAAAGGCTTGCCGCCGCGCGGCGCAGCGCCGGTCGACGGACGCGGGGTGCGCTTCGGCTCCAGGCCGGCGATCACTTCAGGGGTGATCGATTGACCGATGTAGTGCTCGATGCGGCGAACCTTGTGGCGCTCGGAGTGCGTGGCCAGCGTGAACGCCAGGCCATTGCGGCCGGCGCGGCCGGTACGGCCGATACGGTGCACGTAGTCTTCGGCTTGCATCGGCAGGTCGAAGTTGACGGCGTGGCTGATGCCTTGCACGTCGATGCCGCGGGCGGCCACGTCGGTGGCAACCAGGATACGCAGCTGGCCGCGTTGCAGTTGCGACAGCGTGCGGGTGCGTTGGCGCTGGTTCATGTCGCCGTGCAGGGCGGCAGCGGCAAAGCCTTGGTCGGCCAGGCGGTCGGCCAGGTCGTCAGCGCCGCGCTTGGTCGACGTGAAAACGATGGCTTGGTCCAGCGAGGCATCGCGCAGCACGTGATCCAGCAGCTGCATCTTGTGGCTGGCATCGTCCGCGTACAGCAGGCTTTGCGTGATGTTGGTGTGCTTTTCCTTGGAGCCGGCCATCTCGATGCGCTGCGGGTCGCGCATCATGCGCGCCGCCAGCTTGGCGATGGTGCCGTCCAGGGTGGCCGAGAACAGCAGCGTCTGGCGTTCCGCGGGCAGGCGGCTGACGATGGTCTCGATATCTTCGATGAAGCCCATGTCCAGCATACGGTCGGCTTCGTCCAGCACCAGCGTGTGCACGGTGTTGAGCTTGACGCGGCCCGACTGCAGGTGGTCGATCAGGCGGCCCGGGGTGGCGACCAGCACGTCAACGCGACGCGACAGGGCCTTCAGTTGGGCGCCGTAGGGCATGCCGCCCACGACGGTGGCGGTGCGCAGGTCAGCCAGCTTGCGGCCATAGGTGGCGGTGGCTTCGGTGACTTGCAGGGCCAGTTCGCGGGTCGGGGTCAGCACCAGCACTTGCACGCCGACGCCCTTGTTGGCGGGCATCTGGGCAATGCGGTGCAGGGCCGGCAGCATGAAGGCGGCGGTCTTGCCGCTGCCCGTCTGCGAGGACACCATCAGGTCGTGACCGGCCAGCGCTTGCGGAATGGCCGAAGCTTGAACGGGGGTGGGGGTATTGAAGCCAGCTTCTTGAACGGCCGACAACAGGGCGGGTGCGAGACCCAGGGTTTCGAAAGACATTACTTTCCCTTGCCGCGAAAAATGCGACGCAGTGCTTGGTCGGGCCAGGGGATTAGGCGGCCGGATCCAGGCGACGGTTGATGGAGCATCGTGCCGACCGAATCAACCGTGCGCGTGGCGCGTTCTCTTGATACTGCTTGGAACGCAGGGCGAAAGGAAAGGAGGTCAGGAATCGATGATGTTCGGCATGGGGCTGGGCTTGGTTGCCCGGCAGACTGCTAAAACTTCCGCTAAATCAAGGCGGTAAATGCCGAACTCGTTTTGTGCAGTGCGGCGATCATAACCCGAATTCGCGCTGCATGGGAATTATTTTTTTGTCCAGCGCCCAATCAATAGGGTTTTTCCCTTGGTCGACCAGCCAGCGGTTGGTCGCCAGAAAGTGCCCGCAACCCAGGAAGGGCACCGGGGGGCGCCGGGCGGAAAGCGGCGACGGGTGATTGGACATCAGCACCAGATGGCCGCTGTTGCCGGGAAGCAACGCCTGCTTGGCCTGGGCATGGGCGCCCCACAGCAGGAATGCCTTGGGCGAGGGGTCCTGCGCCACCTGCGCGATCAGCGCATCGGTCACGGTTTCCCAGCCGCGCTTGGCATGGGAGGCGGGCTGGCCGTCTTCCACTGTCAATGCGGTATTGAGCAGCAGCACGCCCTGGTCGGCCCAGGGGCTCAGGTCGTTCCCGGCGGGCAGCGCCGTGCCGGGGTATTCCTGGACGATCTCATTGAAGATGTTGCGCAGGCTGGGCGGGCGCTTGCAGTCGTCCGGCACCGAAAACGCCAGCCCCTGCGCCTGGCCGGGCCCGTGATAGGGGTCCTGCCCCAGGATCACCACCCGTACATCCGACGGCGCCAGCCCGTGCAGCGCCCGAAACGGCGTGGCCGGATACACCACCGCGCCTTCGGCCAGCCGCTTTTCCACGTGAGCGGTCACGGCGCGCAGGGCGTCGGCCACGCGGGGGGCGCGTAGCGCGGTCTGCCAGGCGGCGGGCAATTGTGCCGTCTGGGCGGCGAGGGCGGAGGGGAGCAGGCGGTTGTCGGTCGGCATGGGCGCGATTTTGGCATAGCGCGGCAGGCCGATACAGGCAGACCGGCTTGGATGGCCAGGGAAATCTCAGACTCTTCCCATAGATGCAGCCCCAATTTCTCGTTAAGTTATCGGGGAACGGTCATCTGTTACGAAACATGTATCTCTATGGGGGGCGTTGTCGCCAATGTATGCCGGATCATTCGTCAACAAACGGCATAAATTGAGATTTGCGCTTAATTAGTCCGAGTCTCTTTCGTTATAGGAAGAAACTAGTAATTTCAATAAGAAACAAGTGCATACGTTCACACTGCGAAGCCGCCTCCGGCAGGGGCGCCTTCCCGGGCTGCCGCTGTCTGTTGCATTGGTGGCCTATTTCATCGGTGGATTCCCCGTGTCCGCGCAAACCGCGCCAGCGCAGGCGGCCGCGCGCGCCAGCGACATCGAGCGCCGCCAGGAACAGGAGCTGGACGCCCAGCGCGCCCGCGCCGCCGAGCGGCCGGACGTGCTGTCCACACCCGCCGCACCCGTCGCGGGCGAGGGGCCGCTGACCTTCCCGGCCGAATCGCCCTGCTTCACGCTCGGCCAGGTCGTCTGGGATGGCCCCGAGCCGCCCAGCTGGCTGCGCCGCGACAGCGAAACCACGCGGGACCACTGCGTCGGCGGCCAGGGCCTGCGCCTGCTGCAAGAGCACCTGATGGCCCGGCTGATCGACCGCGGCCTGATCACCGCGCGCGTGCTGGTGCCCGAGCAATCGCTGGCCAGCGGCACCCTGACCCTGCGCTACGTGCCCGGCCGCATCTCCGGCGTGAAAAGCGACGGTGCGCCCGGCTGGTGGCGCATGGCCCTGCCCACCGGCCCGGGCGGCAACGTCAACCAGCGCGACCTGGACCAGGCCCTGGAAAACATCCGCCGCCTGGCCGGCCAGGCCGACGCCAGCATCGACGTGGCCCCCGGCCCCGAGCTGGGCGAGTCCGATATCCTCATCAAGCCCGGCACCGGCAAGCGCTGGCACGCCTATGTAGGCGGCGACAACGCCGGCCTGGAAGCCACCGGCAAGAACCAGGTCAACGCCGGGCTCACGCTGGATTCGCCGCTGTTCCTGTACGACCAGCTGTCCGTGTCCTGGAACAGCAACGCCAACCTGCGCAACAGCGACGCGGGCTCGCGCGCCGCGTCCATCAACTACAGCATCCCCTTCGGCTATTGGACCCTGTTCGCCGGCGCCAGCAAATCGCGCTACCGCCAGACCGTGGCCGGCTTCGAGGCGCCCATCGTCTACGGCGGCACCAGCAAGCAGATCGAGGCCGGCGTGTCCGTCGTGCCGTATCGCGGCGCCAGCTACAAGGGCACCGCCGTGCTCAAGTTCCTGCGCAAACGCGCCAACAGCACGCTCAACGACGTCGACATCGAAGTGCAGCGGCGCGACGTGGTCGGCTACGAATTCAGCTACGGCCATCGTCACTACGTCGACCAGATGGTGCTGGACATCGGCGGCGGCGTGCGCGGCACCCTGCCGCAGTTCTCCAACCAGTCCGGCTATGTCTATGGCGACCCCGACTGGAACGGGCGCAGCACCATCCTGAGCGCCAATGCGGGCCTGTACCTGCCGTTCAAGGTGGCGGGCCAGCAGATGGCCTACCAAACCAACTGGCAGATCCAGCACGCCAAGACCCCTGTCGTGCCCGCTGACTACCTCACCATCGGCAACCGCTACGCGGTGCGCGGTTTCGATGGCCAGATGACCCTGGCTGCCGAGGACGGCTGGACCCTGCGCAACGACCTGTCATTGAACCTGGGCAACCTGGGCCAGCAGCTCTACACCGGCCTGGACGCCGGCCGCGTCGGCGGCCCGTCCGCGCAGTACCTGACCGGCCGCACCCTGGTCGGCGCCGTCGCCGGCCTGCGCGGGCGCATTGCCATGCCTTACATCAATGCCAGCTACGACCTGTCCGCCGGCTGGCCCCTGAAAAAGCCCGACAACCTGAAGACACAAAGCACGGTCTTCGCCGCCACGCTGATGTTCGAGTTTTGAGCCTGGGCGGCGCATTGCGCGCCGCCCGCCGCATGACGTGCCGCGACTCGAGTCGCGCCACAAGTCGCTTCACACATTGCTTTGCGGGTTGCCTCGCCATGGGTCGACCCACCGCTACCGAGATTCGCCACGCTATGTCCAAGCTTCGCTCCGCAGTTCTCTGGTTGGTCCTCTACACGCAGATCTGGACGCCCGTCCTGGCGCAGACCTTGCCGATTTCGGTGGACCAGAACGTGGCCGGGCAAAAGCCCGTGGTGGGCGTGGCCAATGGCGTGCCGGTCGTGAACATCGCGCCGCCGTCGGCGGGTGGCGTGTCCAACAACCGGTTTACCCAGTTCAACGTCGGTCCGTCCGGCGTGGTCCTGAACAACAGCGGCGCGGCCAGCCAGACGCAAGTGGCAGGCCAAGTGGCCGGCAACCCGATGCTGGGCAACCAGCGTGCAACCACCATCCTGAACCAGGTCACCGCACCCAACCCGTCGCAACTGCGTGGCATGCTGGAAGTGGCCGGCAACCGGGCGAACGTCATCGTTGCCAACCCGGCCGGCATCACCTGCAACGGCTGCGGCTTCCTGAACGCCAACCGCGCTACGCTGACCACCGGCAAGCCGGTCATTGGGGCCGATGGCACGCTGGGCTTTGATATCGCCAGCGGGCGGCTGGCCATTGAAGGCGCGGGCCTCTACGGCGCCAACCTCAGCCAGCTGGACCTCTTGGCCCGCACGCTGGAACTGAACGCCCAGGTCTGGGCGGACCGGCTGAACGTGGTGGCCGGCAGCGCGCGCGTCGGCTACGACGGCATCGACGTGTCGGCCCTGGCCGGCGCCGGCTCTGGCACGACGACGGGGGTGTCCATCGACGTGGCCGCGCTGGGCGGCATGTACGCCAACAGCATCCGGCTCATCGGCACCGAAGCCGGCGTGGGCGTGAACGTGGGCGGCAACCTGGCGGCCCTGACCGGCACCCTGTATGTCGCCGCCAACGGCGACGTCAAGATCCTGCCGTCGGGCCGCATGCAGGCCGCCACCGGCCTGTCGGTGCAAAGCGGGCGCGACATCGTCAATGACGGCACGGTGACGGCCGGCGGCGCGCTGGCGCTCAATGCGCCGGGTTCGATCGCCAACAGGGGTGCCATGTCCTCGGCCGGCAACGCCAGCATCGCTGCACGCCAGCTGGACAACCGCGGCGCCTTCACGGCCGGGTTGCAGGCCGATGGCTCGGTCAGCCCCCTGGGGGCGCTGAGCGTGCAGGTCGGCAGCCTGCAGAACGCCGGCACCTTGATGGCAGGGGGCAACGCCACCGTCACGGCCGACGCGCTGGGCCTGTCGGGCGGCAAGTTCGTCGCAGGCGGCGCCTTGACGCTGGATGCCACCGGCGCTGTCACCAACCGTGCGGGCGCGATGTACGGTGGCTCGGTCGTGCTGCGCGCGGCCAGTCTGGACAACACGGGCGGCAAGGTCACGAGCGGCGGCGCATTGACCAGCCGCCTGACGGGCGGGGTCGACAACACCGGCGGCACCCTGGCCGGCGCAGGCGCGGTGGATATCAGCGGCCAGTCTGTCGTCAATACGGCGGGCGGCGTCGTCTCGGGCGACAGCGTCGCGCTGCGCGGCGTCACCGGCATCAACAACCAGGGCGGTTCGGTACAAGCCAACGGCGCGCTGCGCGTGGAAACCGCCGGCGCCCTGGACAACCAGGGCGGCAAGCTGCTCGGCGGCACGGCCGACATCCAGGCGGCCAGCCTGGACAATCGCAACGGCGTTGCACAAGCCGACGGTCAACTGTCGGTGGCCAGCACCGGCGCGTTGCAGAACGAGGGCGGCGGCCTATATGGCGGCACGGCCGGCATCAAGACCGCCAGCCTGTCCAACACGGGGGGCAAGGTCGTCAGCGGCGGCGCGTTGGATCTGACCGCCTCCGGTAACCTCGACAACACCGGCGGCACCCTCGCCGCGCAAGGCCAGGCCACGCTGAACGTGCAGGCGCTGTCCAACACACGCGGCATCATCGCGGCCAGCGGCCTCACCCTCAAGACACAAGGCCTGCTCGACAACCGCGCCGGCCTGATCCAGGCCGACAACCTCGTGGCCCTGACGGCCGGCAGCCTGAACAACCGCGACACGCTCGCCAATGGTCTGGCCGGCGCGGGCGCAGCCACGCCAGGCGCCCTGGGCGTCATGGGCCAGCAAGTCACTTTGAACGCAAGCGCGGTCGATAACCAATCCGGCCGCATTGGCGCGGGTCAAGACCTGGGCGTCACCACCGGCACGCTCAACAACACGTCCGGCAACGTCTCGTCCGACGCCAACGCCAAGCTCGCGGTCAATCGCCTGACCAACAGCAACGGCGCGGTGACGGCCGGCAATTCGCTGGAACTGACCACCGACAACCTGGACAACGACGGCAAGCTGCACGCGGGTCAGGACCTGAAGATCACCGCCAACACTTTGACCAACCGCGCTACCGGCGAACTGATCGCCCTGCGCAACAACACCTTGGTCGTTGGTGGCCTGCTGACCAACGCGGGCTTGATCGATGGCGGCTATACCCGTATCACCGCAGGCAGCCTGACGAACACCGGCCGCCTCTACGGCGACCGCATCGGCATCCAGACGCCGGTGCTCGTCAACGACCCCAACGCCGTCATCGCGTCGCGCGGTGACCTGGACCTGGGCGTGGGCACGCTGACCAATCGTGAACACGCCTTGATCTACGCCGGGGCCGACCTGCGCATCGGCGGCGCTTTGGATGCGTCCGGCAAGGCGACAGGGCAAGCGCAGTCGGTCTTCAACGCCTCGGCCACCATCGAAGCCGAGCGCAACGCCGACATCGGGGCGGCCAGCATCCAGAACCGCAACCTGCACTTCGCCAGCGAAACCGTCGAAGTCGGCCGCGAAGCCAAATGGTTCTATCGCCTGGATGGCACCACCGACATCGTCGATGGCGAAGGCATGTGGTTCTGCAACACCGTCAAATCCATCTGCGGTCGCGGCCCCAGCTGGATGGGTCAATACGACGAGCGGCGCCTGTTGATGCCGTCGACCCGCTATCCGGAAAGCCGGTACGGCCCGCCCTTTGACTACAGCAATATCCAGGAAGACCAGCAAGGCCGTGCCGGCGTCAGCGCGCCGATCGGGCTGGCGTACATCGCCGAACACTACGACTGCAGCGGCGGCGATGCGGGCAACTGCTACACCAATCCGCCCCAATTCCTGTACAAGCCCGACGCCAAGATCTGGTCGGTCTTCGAGGTCGAACGGCCTGTCGGCATCAAGAAACCGCCATCACCGGACGAGTGCGGCTTGCGCTGTCCCGCCGACCTGGCCCAGCAACAGGCCACGTACGAACGCGACTTGCAGCTCTACGACACGTTGAACGACAAGATCAAGGACTTCAACGCCGACTTCCGCAACAACCGCATGATCAAGGACTTCACCTTCTACGAAGTCACCCAGATCACGCGCGAGACCCGCATCACGCAAAGTGATCCGGGCAAGATCCTCGTGGGCGGCAACGCACGCCTGGCCGGCAACATCGTCAACGACAAGAGCCGCATCCTGGCTGGCGGAACCCTCAAAACCGAGGGCGGCACGCTCAGCAACGTCGGCGCCGAAGGCCTGCGCACGGTCGACCGGGTAGGCACCATGGCCTACACCTACGAGAAAAACGACTCGCGCAAGTACAACCGGTCCGACTACAACGCCACCGTCCTGGCCGAACGCATCGAAACCGGCCTGGGCGCCGCACAAGGCAACACAACGGTAGCCACCTCCGGCCAGACCCCTGGAGCCAGCACCGTCACACAAGCCTTGCCACCGGCCAGCCTGACCCGCATCACGCTGCCGGGTAACAAGGCCATCACGGTCGTCGTGCTGCCACCCGTCATCCCGACCAGCGCGCTGTACCGCGTCATGCAGGCGCCTAATGCGCCCTACCTGATCGCCACCGACAGCCAGTTCATCGGTTCACGCACGGTGGTGTCCAGCGACTTCCTGTTGCAGAAACTCAATCAGGACCCGGGCACGATCTTGAAACGCCTGGGCGACGGTTTCTATGAACAGAAACTGGTGGCCGAGCAGGTCATGCTCGCCAGCGGCCAGCGTTTCGTTGGCGACTACACCGACAACGAAACCCAGTACAAGGCCTTGCTCACGGCCGGCGCAGACTTTGCCGGCAAGTTCGGCCTGACCGTCGGCACGGCGCTCTCTGAGGACCAGATGCGCCAATTGACCAGCGACATCGTCTGGTTGGTGGAGCAGACCGTCACCCTGCCCGACGGCACCCAGCAAAAAGTGCTGACCCCGCAGGTGTACCTGGCCGTCAAGCCCGGCGACCTGCGCGGCGACGGCTCCCTTATCGCGGGCCGTGACACGCAGATCAGCACCACGGGTGATGTGAACAACAGCGGCACCATCGGCGCGCGCAACGCGCTGGTCGTCGATGCGCAGAACGTACGCAACAGCGTCGGCGCCATGCAGGGCAAGACCGTCAACCTGAATGCGCGCAACGACATCGACAACCTGGCGGGTCTGCTCAAGGGCGAGTCGGTCTCGCTGGTTGCGGGCCGGGACATCAATTTGACGTCCAGCACCCAGTCGAACGTGCGCGGGGGTATCAGCAACACGATCGTTGATGGCGTGGCGCGCGTCGATGCGGGCACCTTGAGCGCCCAGGCGGGGCGCGACTTCAATGCGCAGGCCGCTGCTATCGCCGCGAAAGACGACGCGACCATTCGTGCCGGAAACGATATCAATCTGACGGCCGCTGGTACGCGGTACGGAGAATCGCACGACTTCGGCAAGAAGAACCGGGCGGAGATGCGTACGACCACGGATATCGGCACGCAGATTGCCGCGGGCGGCAACCTCACGCTGATCGCGACGCAGGATGTCAACGCCATCGCTGCACAAGTGGCGTCCGACAAGCAGCTGGCCGTAGGGGCCGGGCGCGACATCAACATACTCGCGGGCGATTCCAGCGGCTACACCTACAACGAGATCTACTACAAGACCAAAGGGTTCCTGTCGAGCAAGACCACGCATCGCATCAGTGAGACGAGTTGGACTCAAGCAGTTTCGTCGACTTTCACGGGCGACACTGCGATCTTGATGGCTGGGCGAGACCTAAACGTTGTCGGCTCCAATGCCGCTGCACAGAATTCTCTGGTCATATCGGCCGACCGCAACGTCAACATCGTGGCGATGCAGAACAAGTCCGAGGAGTACCAGTACGAGAAGATCAAGAAGTCTGGCTTCGGGGGGCTAGGGGGTCTTAGCTACGGTTCCCGTCAGACCACGGATTGGACGGACACCAAGCGCGGCCTGAACACCGGCAGCACGGTAGGCAGCGTTACGGGCGACGTATTGATCAATGCCGGCGCATCGCTCAATGTCCTGGGTAGCGATGTTATCGCGCGTCAGGGCGATATTACGATGATGGGCCGCGACGTCAGTATCGTGGGTGGGGCCGACACCATGCGTCAGCGCGAGGTGCATGAGGTCAAGCAATCGGGTTTCACGTTGACCGCTAGCAACCCAGTCGTCAATGCCATGCAAACGGGCGGGCGTATGGCCGAAGCGGCCGGCAAGGTGGATAACCCGGTCATGATGGGGCTGGCCGGTGTCACCACCGGGCTTGCAGCCAGTAATGCCTACGACGCTGTGAAGAGCGATCCGTCCAAGTTGGGCGGCGCTAGCATCAAGATCAGTTACGGCAGCAGCAAGAGCACCAGCACGACTGATCGCAATTCTTCGGTCTCGGTGGGCTCGAATGTCGCGGCCGGAAAGGACCTGGTTATTGTCGCCAAGGGCGCGGGAAGCGCGTCGGACATTACGGTGATTGGTTCCAATCTGTCGGCTGGCAATAACGCGGTGCTTAAAGCAGATGGCGACATCTTGCTGCAGGCAGCCAAGAATACCTTCGAGCAGAAGACCGATAGCAAGAGCAGTGGCTTTAACGTTGGTATTGGCTTTAGCACCGGCCAGTCCAACGGCTTCACGCTTGAACTGGGCGCTTCGGCATCGCGAGGCAGTGCCGATGGCAAGGACCTGACGTGGACAAACAGTCAGGTGATCGCCGGTAACGTCCTCGCCTTGCAATCGGGCGGTGATACCACGCTCAAAGGCGCTGTCGGCAAGGCGGATCAGATCATTGCCTCTGTCGGGGGCAATTTGTTGCTGGAAAGCTTGCAGGACACAAGCACCTATAAATCGAAGCAATCAAGCGCGGGCGTGGGCCTGGTCCTGTGTATTCCGCCGTTCTGCGCCGGGGCGAGCAGCGTCAGTGCCAACTTCGGCACGGGCAAGATGAACAGTAACTTTCAGACGGTTACTGATCAGACGGGGCTATGGTCAGGCGATGGCGGCTTCCTGATTGACGTCAAGAACAACACGACGCTGATCGGCAGCGTCATTGCCAGCAGCGACAAAGCCGTAGCCGAAGGTCTGAACAAGCTCAGCACCGGCACGCTGGTCACGCAAGATATCAAGAACACCGCCAGCTATAACGCCAATCAAATTTCGGTGGGCGGTGGATTCGGCTTTGGTGGTGGGACGGGCAAGGACGGCCCGGGGGCTCTAGGCACCACCAAGAACAACCAGGTGGCGGGCGGCGCGTCCAAGGAAGCGAGCACGTCCCTGCCTTCAAGCGGCGGGTTCTCGGCCAACCTGCCGGTGGTGGTCGCTGCCAGTGGCAAGGATAGCTCCACGACACAAAGCGCCATCAGTGGTGGCACGATCGTCATTCGTGACGAGGCTGCCCAACAGGCGCTGACAGGCAAGACCGCAGCCGAGACCATTGCGGGCTTGAACCGCGACACGTCCGATACGTTGAATGCGCTCAAGCCGATCTTTGACAAGGAGAAGATTGAGGCTAGTTTCGAGGTCGCTTCAGAGGCTAGCCGGCAGATGGGGCAGTTCCTGACGAATCGGGCTAAGGAGGCGGATGCGTTGTCTTCCTCATTGGCTGAGGAGTTGCAGAAGCCCGGAGGTGGTGACGCCCAACGGATTATCCAGCTTGCGGACGAACTGGACAGCGCCCTGAAATGGGCACCCGGTGGAGACTATCGCCTTATCTCCACCGCAATCCTTGGCGGCATAAGTGGAAATGTCACAGGTGGCGTGTCCGAGGTCGCCCGCGCCAGTGCGGTGAACTACCTGCAGGGATTGACCGCACAGCAAGTGAAGGTCTTCGCCGAGGGCCTGGGATCCTCCCCGCAAGCGGACGCTACGCGTGCCGCGTTGCACACGATTGTCGGATGCGCAGGCGGCGCCGCTCAAGGAACGGGTTGCAGCTCGTCGGCGTTGGGGGCCGGCGCCGCGTCGATCGTCAACGCGTTGCTGAATGCCGCTGATCGCAGTGCCGAATCGGGCCTTAGCGTCGAGCAGCGCGAAGCACGAGCCAATCTAGTGTCAAACCTGCTGGCGGGTGTCGCGGTTGGTCTCGGTCTTGATGCAGGAGGCGTGGTCAACAGCGGACGTCTGGAGACCGAGAATAATGCCGCCAGTCTGTTGCTCAAGAGGGGTGGGCCGGCGTTGATAGGGCTGTGCTTGCGGTCAGTGGCGTGTCGGGAAACCGTAATTAGCAAAACTGCCTACGCAGCGATTAGTGCCGCCACTACCGCATTGATCGCCGCCCATCCCCTGTTGGACAAGGATCAGGCACAGATCCTTGCTGTGATTCAGTACATCACTTCGCCAACTTCAACGGAACCTCTTCCGGGCAAGCCAGGCGAGCCTGTGCCGCCGCTGCCAATTCCACCAGGGCAGAACGGCGGCAATGAGAACGTTGCGGTTCCTGGCAAGCCAGGGGAAGGGCATACGCCGATCGGTGTGCCTGGGCAGGAGAACAATGGGCCCGGCGGTGGTACTACTACGACCTCACCGATGCCTGAGCAGCAGGGGCCGGATTTGATTTTCAACGAGGTAGGTGGAAACGCCGGCAATAGTGGAGCAGCGGCCAACGCTACTGGTGCAGCTCGAGAGCAAGCCGTAGCAGACAAAGTTCAAGGAACTCGGTCGGGAGAGATCATTCGCACATCAAGAGGCAGTACTGATGTTGATGTAGTGGATGCTGCCGGAAACCTCTATGCTGTAGGAGGACCCGCCAAAGCCAAAAACCTCGGATCCTTTGTGCAATCGTTGATGGTGTACTCGGAAATAGCTGAGAAACGCGGCGTTGATGCGTATTTCTACTATGCAAAAGGAACCCCGGCCTCAGTGATTGATGCTGCGAATAAAGTTCTGGGATCAAATTTTGTAAAACCTATTGATTAATTTGATTTTATGGCTTCATTTACCTATAAAGCTTGGGCGAACACCCCGCCTACTGAGTTGTTTGAAAAGTTAAGCGATTTGTTTAGTCGACGTGGTTTTTTTTTGAAAAACCCTAGTTCGGGTTTATGCCATGTTTGGAATGGAGCCGGAGAGTGTCGTCAGATTGATTGCAATCTCGTACAGATGGTTGTTAGCGATAAGTTGCCCGTCGGAATTCAATGGTGGCGTGCAAGTGAAGATATTTTCGTAACTCTATTGAGTGGTGGTCCTATTGGAGGTACAAATTGCATCATTCGCCTAATTGGACTGTCTCGGGAAGAAGAGGCGGAAATAGCGAAATTAATAGTTTTATTGATTATTCCGGATAAGCTATTTTTTCCTGATGATTATTCGGTATTCGAGCTGAGTGTGGAATAAAAATAAGATATCAGTAAAAAAGTAAGGTGTCAGACTGCGTTTTTGGCCTGAAGAGGTCGCGATGAAAATGTAGTCTGGCACCTTATTTCTTGCGGGCACGTGGCAGACGGCATCGCTGATCACCGGCAACACGGTCTACATGAATAGCCGCGATGGCGATATCCGCATCACGGGATCGGCCATCGACGCTGTCAAGAACGTGGGGCTGTCCGCCAGCCAGGGATCGATTTCCATCGACACCGGCACGGCTACCCGCGATCACACCAGCAGTCACAGCAGCAAAAGCATCGGTGACCTGAGCGGCGAAGTCGGCGGCGACGCGGTCGGCATACGCAAGACCAGCGGCGGTTTGACGGAGAACAGCAAGACGACCAGCGGCGCTGGCAGCACCATCGTCAGCCGCCAGGGCGACGTGTCCATCATCGCCAAGGAAGACCTGTTGATTCGCGGCAGCGACATCCGTGCCGGCCGCGATGTGCTATTGGGCGGTCAGGCGGTCACCATCGACGGCAGCTTCGACACGTCGGCCTTCCGGGATTTCCAGAAGAGCAGCCAGATCGCGGTCACGACCAGCGTCAACAGCCCGGTCATCAAGGCGGTGGAGACCATCGACCGCATGCGCAATGCGGCACAGGACACCAACAACGGCAGAATCCAGGCGGTCGCGGCGGTCGCCGCTGGCCTGGCTGCCAAGAACCTCTACGACGCGGTGGCGAAGAATCCCGCGCAGATGGGAGGCATCAGCGTCAACGTCGACGTGGGCGCCAGCAGCTCCAGCCAGACCCGCAGCGGACAGCGCAGCACCGCCAGCGGTTCGGCCGTCTCGGCAGGCCGGGACCTGGCCATCATCGCCACGGGGAAGGGCGCTCAGTCCAACATCACGGTGTCGGGCTCGAACCTGACTGCGGGTCGCAATGTGCTGCTGAACGCGGAGGGCGACATCCTGCTCACCGCGCAGCAAAACACCTCCAGCCCGAAGAGCGAGGGCAAGAGCAGCAACGCCAGCATTGGCGTGGGCTTTGCGGTGGGCGGCAGTCAGAATGGCTTTGCCATCAACGTCGGCGCTGGCGGCAGCACCAGCAAGAGCAACGGCCAGGACAGCACCTGGAACAACACCCATGTGGTGG
>NZ_JAELTJ010000159.1 GCF_016428805.1 Achromobacter sp. ASV32 | reverse complement strand
CCCCCCCCCCCCCCCCCCCCCCCCCCCCCCCCCCCCCCCCCCCCCCCCCCCCCCCCCCCCCCCCCCCCCCCCCCCCCCCCCCCCCCCCCCCCCCCCCCCCCCCTTTTCACGCAGAAGCCGGCATACGAGATCGGTTATTAGGTCTCGTGGGCTCGGAGATGTGTATAAGAGACAGGCGTGGCACAGCCACGCGGCGGCGACCGCGCCTAGCCTGGCGCCCGATTACCGGCCTGCCCGAAGGGTGAGTACCCAAATGAGCGCCTCTCAGCGTTGCGAATGCTCGCCAGGGGCCGGCCACGACTGCGCTTCGCGCCTTGATAGTCACTCATTTGGGTACTCATGCGAGGCGCCTTCTAGTGTGAACAGGCCCTAGCGCCGGGTCCCCGCCGGTGCGTCCTGCGCGGGACATGGCAGTGGCCGCGGCAGCGCCTCGCGGATCGCCGTCATCTTGCGCGGCGAATCGGCCAGCACCCCATCCACGCCCAGGCAGGCCGCCGCCAGATAATCGGCCGCGTCGTTCACCGCGATCGCCACGATCCGCACCTGCGCCGACCGTTGCCGAAAACACGCCACCGACGCGGGCGACCACAGCGTCGCGTTCACTTCGGAGCGGCCTTCGCCCAGCGTGAACTTTTCGGTCACCGTCACCTTGCGGTGCAGCTCGAACGCCGTCCACGCCGAGGCGGCGGGCGGGTCGACGCAACCGCCGCCCAGGTCCATCTGCAGCAAACGCTGGCGGGTCGCGTCGCGCGACTCGAACAGGCGCGCCTGTGGATAGGCCGCAAAACTGTGCTGGTAATCGGCCTCGGTGGAATAGATCACCACGCGCGGCCAGGCCTGTTCCTCGGTCAGCACGCGGGCCACCGCTACGGTCTGCGGCGCGGCAGGCAGGGCTTTCATGTCCAGGATGACCGGCAGCGTCGGCGGGATCGCGCGCAGGGCCTCGCGCAGCGTCGGGATGCCGACGGGATGCTGGCGATAGGGAAATACGCCGCCGCCGGCGTCTGGCTGGCGGAACGTCCAGCCCGCATTGACCCGCGCCAGCCCGGCCGCTGTCAGGCCCGCCACGGGACCGCGTGCATCGGTCAGCGCCGACAGATCCGCCGGGCGATACAGCACGGGCACGCCGTCGCGACTAAGCTGCACCGTCAGCCACAAGGCATCGGCGCGATGCGCGACCGCCTGCCGGATCGCCTCAAGCGTATTCTCGGGCGCATCGCCGGTGCCGCCGCGATGCGCGATGATCATCGGCAGCGTAGCGGCGGACGGGGCGGGGGGAGGGGCCGCGCAGGCACTGAGCAGGGCAGCGCAGAGCGGCAGCAACCAGGCAGGATGCCTCACATGCGGCACGGCAAGCCCTCCCTGTCGGCGGCCTTGAAGGCTAGTTGCCCGACAAGCGCGCCGGTATGAAAGTCCACGATTTCTCCGCCATGGGTCAATAGCCGGTCGCCGAACCAATCCGACGCCAGCCGCGCAGGCGGCCCGCGATGCCGCAGCACGGCGTGCTCGACCGCGCCCGTACGGGCGTCGACGATCAGGTCCTCGCCCCAATTGCTGCGCGGCGTCTCGGACAGGGGCAGGCACAGATGGGTGCCGCCCTCGTTGAAGTGGATATTCCCGGCCCGGACCTCGCCGTATTCGCCGATGTCGCGCGACCAGAGGACCGCGCCGTCGCGGTCGCAGCACAGCAGGCGGTTATTGGCGCCCGTCACATACAACACCGCGCCGTCCTGCGAGAAGCGCACGCGCGAGATCCGGTCGCCCAGCGGGAGCTTGACCTTGCGGATGTCGCCGCTACGGCAATCGACGGCCAGCACCGCGTCGCGCGTGCGTTCGTCAGGGGCCCACAAGCCGCCGTCGACCGGGTCCATGTCGCCGAAACGGGCGTCCAGGTCGCGCGCGATCGGGTCGCTGCATTCGCCTGACTGCAGATCGATCACGACGGGACGCCGCTTGCCGTTGAACGCGCTGGCCAGCGCGTAGCGGCCGGAAGGGTCGAAGCGGGTCCAGAAAGACAGGAGCTTGTCGGTCTGCTGCGCCACGGCGCCAGCGGCCACGAAAGTCAGACGGGTGCGATTGGCATTGCGCACGGTCACCCAGTTCGCCGAGGCCAGCGCCAGGCCGAGGCCATCGCGCGATACGTCATTGACCACATCGTCGGCCTGCGCGCCGGGCACCGGCGACAACGCGCCGCTTGCAGGGTCGTACCGCGTCAGGCGCGGTTCGGGCAGGAAACGGTCGGTCTGGTCGAAAAACACCAAACCACGGCGCACATCTATGTACATCGGGCACTCCGACAGGCAACAGGATCGAACTATATCCTGCCCGGTTTCGTCGTAGTCAGCCGTGTCCGTAGAAGCGGCCGCCATCCGCTAGCGAGGCGCCGCAGGCGATCAGGGCGGGTTGCGATGCGTGGCAGGCCCGGCGTATCGTCCTACGGGGATTGGCCCGGCCGCTGATCCCACCCCCTACCGGAGGGTCTGACGCTGATCGGCGCGGGCGTGCTGGTGCTGTCGGTCAAGTCAGGCAAGCACTAGCCGTCCCGCTCAGCCCAGCCAGGGCGCCACGGCCGGCGCCCACAGGGCGCGCCCCGCCGGCGACCAGACGACCACGAACAGGGCGATATTCAACCCGACGGTGATCCAGTAGCCCACCCGGAATGGCCGTTTCACGGACTTGTGGCGCAGCCATCGTTGCGCCAGCAGCGCGCCGGGCCAGCCGCCGATCAGCGCCAGGCCATGCAGGGTTCTTTCGGGAATCCGCCATCGCCCCGCGCGGGCCAGCGCCTTGTCGCGCGCATAGAGGCCGAAGGTGATCAGGCTGAGCATCAAGTAGGCCAACCCTACCCACAGCGGTACGTGCCAAAGGGACACGGCCAGGGCGTAGGCCATGCAGCCGGCCAGGATGAAGAGGGGGCCTTTCATCGGCGGCCCGTCTTGACGCGATGGCTTGCCGTGACGCCGCCGCAGCGGCGCATCCGGGAATAGTCGTTACCGATTGAGAGGCCTGCAGTCGCGGACGTCACGTTTTCCTGGCGCGGCTACGCCGCGTTGTCCGCCAGCAAGGGCCGCGCCGTTGACGCGCCGCGCAGCGATTCCAGCAGCACGCGCTTGTTCTCGCGGCTGCGGTAGGCGTGTTCGCGCATCAGGTTTTCGGCGCGCACCGCTTCGCGCCGGGTGATGGCGCGCAGCAGGTCTTCGTGGTCGGCCTGCGCCCGCAGCACAAAGGGCGTTTCCAGCAAGGACGGGGTGGACGGCAACGTCAGCGCGGCCGGGCCGGCCAGCGGGGTCTTGTTGTTGTGCTCCAGCGCCGACAGCAGGGCGCGGTTGCCGGCCGCGGCGCACAGGATTTCGTGAAAGCGCCGGTTGATCTGGCCCCAGGCGCGGGCGTCGACGGTGGTGTTGGGATCGCGCCGGGCGGGCGCCAGCAGCGCGCGGCCTTCTTCGACGGCTTCGGACAATTGGGCCAGCACCGCCTCGGACGCGCCACGTTCGGCCAGCAGGCGGGCCGCCATGCCTTCGAGCACGCCGCGCACGTCGACGGCGTCGCCGATTTCTTCCACCGTGAACGCCCGCACCCGGAATCCGCGGGACGGCAACCGTTCCAGCAGGCCTTCCTTTTCCAGTTCCGTCAGCGCGATGCGCAGCGGCGTGCGCGACACACCCAGGCGGGCGGAAAACTGCAATTCCACCACGCGTTCTCCGGGTTGCAGGGCACCCGAAAGCACCATGTCCCGGAGTTCGGAAATCACTTTGTCGATCTGTGCGGCCATAGCGGAGCGTGGGCTGAAGATAGTCTGAAAGGGGGCTCCAGTGTACCCAGAAAATTGCATGCAATAGGGCTGTAAATATCTCTTCCTGTCTTGCGATTTATCAAAATTGCATGCAATAATTCGGAAAAACAGCGTCTGAGACGAAAATAAGCGCCTCAATGCATGCAAAGAAAAGTCCATTGCATGCCATTGGGGACCTGACATAGCCCAGGAGACAAGATGAAGCTGATCAGCTTCGCCCACGCAGGCCGCCCCGGCTGGGGCGTGTTGCGCGGCACCGAGGTGGTGGTGCTGACCCCCGTATGGCCCGATGTGATCGCCGCGCTCGCGGCCGGCCCGGCCCGGATCGCGCAGGCCGCCCAGGCGCCGGGCCTGTCCTGCATCCCGCTGGCGGCCCTGCAATGGCTGCCGCCGGTGCCGGCGCCCCGCAAGATGCTGTGCGTGGGGCTGAACTACGGCCGCCACGTGGCGGAGGCCGGACGCGAACTGCCCGCGCACCCCTCGCTGTTCCCGCGGTTCGCGGACAGCGTGGTCGGCCACCGCGAAGCCGTCTGGAAGCCGCGCGTGTCCGATCAGTTCGACTACGAGGGCGAACTGGCGGTGGTGATCGGCCGGGGCGGGCGCCACATTGCGGCGGCCGATGCGCTGTCGCACGTCGCCGGCTACACCTGCATGGCCGAGAACTCGGTACGCGACTTCCAGAAGCACAACGCCCAGGTCACGCCGGGCAAGAACTTCGAGCGCAGCGGCGCGATCGGCCCCTGGCTGGTGACCGCCGACGAAATCGGCGACCCCGCGCGCCTGCAGGTCGTCTCCCGCCTGAACGGCGAGGTCATGCAGCGCGGCGACGTGTCGGACCTGATCTTTCCCATTCCCGAACTGATCGCCTACATCAGCGCCTTCACCCCGCTGTCGACGGGCGACGTCATCGCCACCGGCACGCCGCAAGGCGTCGGATCCAGCCGCAAGCCGCCGCGTTTCCTGGTGGCGGGCGACCTGCTGGAAGTGGAAATTCCCGGGATCGGCACATTGAGCAATCTCGTGGCGGACGAACCCGCCGCGCAACCAGGAGACGCGCATGGCTGATGCGCTGCGATACCTGACGGAGCGCGACGTCGTTTCCGTCCTGAATATTCCCCGGGCCATCGACGCCTTGCACGCCATGCTGATCGCGCAGGGCAGGCAACAGGCTCGCAACCTGCCCAAGACGCTGGCCACCTGGGGCGAGGGCAGTTCCATGCATGCATTGGGCTCGGTGCAGACCAGCGCGGGCGGCTATGCCGGCTTCAAGACCTGGGTGCATACCCGGGCCGGCGGCGGATCGCTGTTCAGTCTGTTCGATGCCGAGTCGGGCACGCTGCGCGCCGTCATCGAGGCGCGCGCCCTGGGCATGCTGCGCACGGCGGCGATCAGCGGCGTGGCCACCCGGGCCCTGGCGCCCGCGGACGCCAGCCGCGCCGCGCTGATCGGCACGGGCCCGCAAGCCGTCACCCAACTGGCGGCGCTGGCCGCGGTGCGCCCGCTGCGCCAGGTCCGCGTCTACAGCCCCACGCCCGAGAAGCGGCGGGCCTTCGTCGCCAGCGTGGCGGACAAGTATGCATTCGACATCCAGGCGTCGGACACGCTGGAACACGCCCTGGCCGGCGCCGAGATCGTCACGCTCATCACGCGGGCCGTCGACCCTTTCGTGGACGCGGCGCGGCTGGCGGACTGCCGGCATCTGAACGCGGTGGGCGCGATCCTGCCGGCCAAGGCCGAGTTTGCCCAGGACGTGTTCGAGCGCGCCGCTTGCGTGGTGGTGGACGACCTGGAAAACGCCCGCCGCGGGTCGCGTGAACTGCGTGAACGCTATGGCGCCGACGGTGCGCCGTGGCCGGACGTGGCGGTACTGAGCGACTGGCTGGCGGCCGGACAGGCGCGGCCGGGCGACGCCCGCCTGACGATCTTCAAGGGCATGGGCATGGGGCTGTCGGACCTGGCGATGGCCCGCGTGGTCTACGAGCACGCCCGCGACCAGGACCTGGGCCTGGCGCTGCCGCCCCAGACCCGCGAAAACCTGCTGTTGACGCAGCCCTGATCCGGATTCAATCAACCAAGACCGCCGAGTCCGGCGGCAAGAGGAGACAAGCATGTTCATCGATGTCAGCGGGGCGGCGCCCCGGGAACAGAACAAGTGGCCGTCGATCGTCATCCCGAAAGAGGACATCGATCTGGAGATCGCACGCCTGATCGACGCGCCGCGGCCGGCCAACGGCCGCCGCGCCTCGCTCATCACCCATCCCGAGGCGAGCGCGCCCGGCCTGGGCCTGACGCCCGGCACGGACGTCACCATCAACGTGGTGAACCCGGGCGAGCGCAGTCTGAACCTGCGCAAGAACTCCAACATGCTGGAAATCTGTATCAGCGGCGAAGGCGTGGCCACGGTGGCGGGCCGCGACATCCGGGTAGGCCGCTGGGACGTCTGGAACACGCCGGCCATGCAGGTGCATTCGTACCGCAACGAGGGCAAGACGCCCTGGGTGCGGTTGTCCTACTCCAACGCGCCGTTGCTGGAAAAGCTGGAAATCCATTACGTCGAAGAGTTCGACGGCCCCGTGCCGCCGGCCGACGCCAACACCCGGCCCGCGCCGCCCCGGGCGCCGGACGCCGCGCGTTCGCGCGACCTGGCGCTGCGCGAACAGATCACGCCCGAGGGCGCCTGGCTGCTGGGCTACGAATGGCTGATCGACATCGACGTGCTGGAATCGAAGGCGCTGCACTGGCCCTGGCAGGCCGTGTCGCGCCATCTGCCCACGGTCGAGGACATGGCGCGGGGCTACAACGGCCGCCGCCTGTTCGTGCTGTACAACCCGGCGACCGAACGCCGCATCGGCACCACGCACAGTTTCTTCGCGACCATCTCGTCGTCGCCGCCCGACAACCACCACGTGCCGCATCGCCACAGCTCCTCGGCCATCAACTATTACCTGCGCGGCAATGGCTACAGCAAGGTCAATGGCGTGCGGCTGGACTGGAAGGCGGGTGACCTGATCCTGTCGGCGCCCGGCTGGGCCATGCACTCGCACCACTCGGGCACCGAGACCACCTCCGCGCTGACCGTGCAGGACCACCCGCTGCAGATCGCGATGGAATCGCTGATCTGGCAAGAGCGCATGCAGGAACCCATCCTGGCGCTGGGCAGCCAGAGCGGCTTTGAAAGCAACCGCGCGCAATTGGCCGCCGCCTCCTGACCGCGCCCTCCGACGAATCGACCTCCGGATCCACCATGACCCTGACTGAACTGTCCGACGCGCCGTCGTTGCGCGCGCGCCTGCGGGATTTCTACGACGACTACGCCTTCTGCCTGGACGAAGACCGGCTGGAGCAATGGCCGGACTTCTTTACCGAAGACTGCCACTACCGCGTGCTGTCCCGCGAAAACCACGACGCGGGCCTGCCGCTGGGCCTGATCTATTGCATGAACCGCAACATGGTGCGCGACCGCGTGACCGCGCTGCGCGAAACCACCATGTTCGAGCCGCGCTCGCTGCGCCATTTCATCAGCGGCGTTCGCGTGATGCAGGTGCAGGGCGATCAGATCGTGTCGCAGGCCAATTTCGCCGTGATGGAGTCGCTGTCCGACCGCGAGCCCACCCTGAACATGGTCGGCCGCTACCTGGATGTGCTGCGCGTCACGCCCGACGGCCTGGCGATCAGCCGGCGCGACTGCGTATACGACAACTATCGCGTGCGCACGTCGTTGATCGTTCCCATCTGAATCCGTTGCAAGGAAACCTGCCATGACCTGTTCCGACTCCGCCGTGCTGGACACGCCTGCCGCGGCCCCCATCCATCTTGAGCGCCGCTGGCCCAAAGAGGGCTACACGCGCATCCCCAACTGGGTCTATACCGATCCGGCCATTTTCCAGAAGGAAATGGACGTGTTCTTCGCCGGCCAGACCTGGAACTACGTCGGCCTGGAATGCGAAGTGCCCGAAACCGGCTGCTACAAGCGCAACTGGATCGGCAACCGTCCGGTGATCATGGTGCGCACCGAAACAGGCGAGGTGGCCGTGCTGGAGAACCGCTGTGCGCATCGCGGCGCGCAGATCTGCTGGCACAACACCGGCAAGGTCACCGACTTCACCTGCCCCTATCACCAGTGGAACTACGACCTGAACGGCAACCTGCAGGGCGTGCCGTTTCGCCGTGGGGCCATGGGCAAGGGCGGCATGCCCAAGGACTTCGACCCCAGGCAGAACGGCATCCGCAAGCTGCGCAGCGTGAACCGCGGTGGCTCCATCTGGGCCACGTTTTCCGAGGATGCCCCCAGCTTCGAAGACTATTGCGGCCCGGAAGTGCTGGCCGAGATCGACCACATGCTGCCCGGCAAGCCGCTCAAGCTGCTGGGCTACAGCCGCCAGCTGATCCCCAGCAACTGGAAGATGTATCTGGAAAACCTGAAGGATCCGTACCACGCGACCTTGCTGCACACCTTCTACATCACGTTCGGCCTGTGGCGCGCGGATTCCAAGTCGGAGTGCATTCCCACCGGCGGTGGCGCGCACAGCGTCATGGTGTCGCATAACGAAGGCAAGAAAAAAACGGAAGCCACCACCGAAATGCGCCGCTTTCGCGACGACCTGGAGCTACTGGACCTGGAAACCGTGACCCCGCGCGCCGAGTTCAACCGCGGCCGGGTGGGCGGCGCCTGGGTGTTTCCGGCGGCCCAGTTCGGCATCCAGGCCAACTCGCTGAAAACCCGCCATGTGATTCCCCGCAGCCCCACCGAGCACGAGCTGGTATTTACCTATTACGGCTACGAGGACGACGACGAGGAAATGACCCGCCTGCGGCTCAAGCACGCCAACCTGCTGGGGCCGGCCGGTTTCGTGTCGATGGATGACAGCGAGATGCTGAACCAGGTGCAGATCGGCGTGACCGGCTATCCGCAGGCGCGCGGCATCGTCGAAATGGGCGGCCGTGACACGGAACCGGCGGACTACATGGTGACCGAGGTGCTGATCCGGTCCTTCTATGACTACTACCGCAAGGCGATGGGGCTTTGATCATGGATATCTGGAAACCTGTCGCGCGGGTAGCGGACATCTCGCCGGACACGGGCACCCTGCGCGTCCAGCACGAAGGCGAGGCGGTTTGCCTGTACGACCTGCAGGGCGAGATCTGCGCCACCCAGGATCGCTGTCCGCACGGCAATGCCAGCCTGGCCGACGGCTATCTGGAAGACGGCAAGATCGAATGCCCGCTGCACCAGGGCGTTTTCGACATCCGCTCCGGCAAGCCGCAATGCCCGCCGGTCACGACCGACCTGCGCCGGTATGACGTGCGCGTCGAGGCCGATACCGTCTACCTCAAGGCCCAAGCCACGTGAGCGCGGACACGATCGTCATCATCGGCGCCGGCCAGGCGGGCGGCTGGGCCGCGACCACGCTGCGCGGCCGCGGTTATGGCGGCCGGGTGGTCCTGCTGGGCGACGAGCCGCATGCGCCCTACGAGCGGCCGCCGCTGAGCAAGGCGGTGCTGGGCGGGCAGGCGCCCGCCGAGAGCACCGAACTGTTTTCGGCGCAGCGCCTGGCGGCGCTGGACATCGCGTTCCACGCCGGCATCGCCGCCACGCGGCTGCGCCTGGACGAAAAACAGGTGGAGACGTCCGACGGCGCCTCGGTCGGCTACGACAAGCTGATCCTGTGCATGGGCGGCCGCCCCGTGGTGCCGCCGTTGCCCGGCGTGGGCGGCCCGGGCGTACACGTGCTGCGGACCCGCGACGACGCGTTGCGCCTGCGGGCGCGGCTGGGACCGGGCCGCCATGTCGTCATCGTGGGCGGCGGATGGATCGGACTGGAAGTGGCGGCCACGGCGCGCCAGGCCGGCAGCCGGGTCACCGTGCTGGAGCAGGGGCCGCGCTTGTGCGCCCGTAGCGTGCAGCCGGGCGTGTCCGCCCACCTGGCCGCCTTGCATGGGGCGCATGGCGTCGACCTGCGCCTGGGCGTCAGCCTGCTGGCGGTGCAGGCGCAACCCGACGGCCGGCCGGTAGCCGAGCTGACCGACGGCACGCGGCTGACGGCAGACGCCGTGGTGCTGGGGGTCGGACTGGCCGCCAACGATGCCCTGGCGCGCGAAGCCGGCATCGACTGCGACCGCGGCGTGCGGGTGGACGCCCATTGCCGCACCTCGGCGCCCGATGTCTATGCCGCCGGCGACGTCGCCGTGTCGGCGCACGCCGCCACCGGTGGCTGGATGCGGCTGGAGTCCTGGCAGAACGCCCAGGACCAGGGAACGGCGGCGGCGCTGTCGGCGCTGGGCGAGTCCGCCCCTTATGTGCCCACGGGCGCGGTCTGGTCGGAGCAGTACGGCGCCATGGTGCAGATCGTCGGCTTTCCGGCGCTGGCGGCCCGCGAAGTGCTGCGCCCGCAAGCAGAAAGCGAGAGGCTGTTGTCGGTGTCGCTGGATGCAGCCGGCCGCGCCGTGGCGGGCGTGGCGGTCAATGCCCCGCGCGAATTGCGCCAGCTGCGCAAATGGATCGCGCAGGGCGCGGTTCTGGACCCGGCGTTGGTACGGCGGCCAGACCTGCCGCTGGCCAGCGCCCAGATCGGATGAACGAAATCATGGATGCCACCCCCCAGCAAGCCCACGCGGTCAAGGCCGCCTGCGAAGCCGTTGTATTGACGTTTTTCCACGCGCTGGACAGCCGCCGCCACGACGCCGCCGCCGCCCTGATGGCGGCTGACGGCGTGTGGCTGCGGCAAGGCCGGCGGCTATGCGGCCCCCGCGAGGTGCTGGACGCCCTGAATGCCCGTGCGCCGGATCGCAGCACCTGCCACGTCATCACCAACCTGCGTCTGCTCGACCATGGCGAGACCGGCGCCACCGTGGGCTACTTCCTGATCGCCTACGACAGCGTGCCGCAGGAGCAGGGCGGGGCGCCGCGGCTGGCCGCCATCCGGGAATGCCGCGATGTGCTGGTGGCCACCGCCGATGGCTGGCGCCTGGCCGACAAAAGCAGCCGCCGGCATCTGCCGCCGGAATGAGCCCTGACCAGGAGAGCGCCAGAACCGATTTTCCGCCTCACAAGAGCGTGCCCGATACACCTAAAACGCCGCGGGCGCGCGTACCAGCATCCCAAAGGAGACAACCCCGTGAACATTCCCAAGACCCTGATCTGTATGACGGCCGCCGCGAGCGCGTGGCTGATGACGGCCCCCGCCGTGGCGCAACAGGCCGCCTGGCCCACCCACGCCATCACGCTGGTGGTGCCTTTCGCGGCCGGCGGCGGCGGCGACACGCTGGCGCGGCTGGTGGCCGAACCGCTGTCGCGCGAGCTTGGCCAGTCCATCATCGTGGAAAACCGGCCCGGCGCGGGCGGCAATATCGGCACGTCCATCGCCGCGCGCGCCAATCCGGACGGCTACACACTGGCATACGGCACCAACGGCACCCAGGCCACCAATCACTGGCTGTACAAGACGCCCGGCTACAAGCCCACCGATTTCGAGCCGATCTCGCGCTTCACCGTGATCGCGGCGGCACTGGTCGTCAACGGCGCCGACGACCGCTTCAAGTCGCTGGCGCAACTGGTGGACTACGCCAAATCGCACCCGGGCGAGCTGACCTGTGGCTCGGCGGGCAACGGCACCTCGTCGCACCTGGCCTGTGAGCTGCTGAACCAGATGGCGGGGCTGAAGGTCATGCACATTCCGTACAAGGGCGGCGGCGCCGCCATGACGGACTTGATGGGCGGGCGGATTTCCTTCCTGATCGACGTGATGCCCAACGTGTCCGGCCAGATTGCCGCAGGCAAGCTGCGCGCCCTGGCCGTGACCACGCCGCAACGCGTCGCCTCCAACCCCGACATCCCCACCATGAGCGAGGCCGGGGTGAAGGGCTACGAGTTTTTCGCCTGGGACGGCCTGTACGCGCCCAAGGGCACGCCGGCCGCCGTGCTGGACAAGCTGAACGCCGCCGTCAACAAGGCGCTGCAGCAGCACGAGGTGAAAAAAGCGCTGGAATCGCGCGGCGCCATCCCCGCGCCGACCTCGCGTCAATCGCTGGCCGAATTCGGCGCCGAGGAATACACCCGCCTGGGCAAGGTCGTGAAAACCGCGGGCGCCGCCATCGACTGACCGGTCTCGGGGCGGCATCGCCGGGCACGCGGGGCGCGCGTTGCCGCGCCTTGGCGCTGTCTCTTATACACATCTGACGCTGCCGACGACGATGCGGTTGTGGAGGGGGGGGGGGTGGGGGGGGGAGGGAAGAGGGGGGGGGGGGGGGGGGGGGGGGGGGGGGGGGGGGGGGGGGGGGGGGGGGGGGGGGGGG
>NZ_JAELTJ010001419.1 GCF_016428805.1 Achromobacter sp. ASV32 | reverse complement strand
GCCATAAGGCTCGACACGAGATTGCGGCGCGCCTCAACTTCACCAGGGGTTGCTCCGTTGGACGGCCCCATCAGTGCATTGACAATGCTGCCGGCCCCTGCTCCAAGCGCCCCTGCTCCACAACTGGCGCCTTGACCAGCAGCACCGACGCATCCAACGATCGCGTGCAGCGCAGCACGGGCCGGCTCAGTACCAGGCCCATCTCCTAGCGACGCGATAATCTTCTTAACGCCCGCAGCCCCCAATCCCTGCAGATAGTTGACTGCAGCCGCCTG
>NZ_JAELTJ010001418.1 GCF_016428805.1 Achromobacter sp. ASV32 | reverse complement strand
CTTCCAGCTCGGTGACGTCGATCTCTTCCACGTAGCTGAAGTGCGGAATGCGGCGCTTGGACTCGGCCATCTTCTGCGCGATCTTCCTGCGCAGGCCGATGCTGTCTCTTATACACATCTCCGAGCCCACGAGACCTAATAACCGATCTCGTATGCCGTCTTCTGGTTGAAAATGGGGGGGGGGGGGGGGGGGGGGGGGGGGGGGGGGGGGGGGGGGGGGGGGGGGGGGGGGGGGGGGGGGGGGGGGGGGGGGGGGGGGGGGGGGGGGGGGGGGGG
>NZ_JAELTJ010001417.1 GCF_016428805.1 Achromobacter sp. ASV32 | reverse complement strand
TTGTTCACGTCCTGCAGTCGAATGATGGCATCAGACATGCCTGTACTCCCTAAGTATCGCGGTGCGCGTGCGCATCAAGCGCACGCGCGGCAAAAGTGTGGGGCTGTGGACCCTAGCGTGCATGACCAGTGGCCAGGCGCTTTTCCAGTGCCTGACTGTATTTGGACATGGAAAAGCAGAAGACGAAGTAGATCAGCGAGATGAACAGGTACGCCTCGACCCCGAACCCGCGCCATGCCGCATCGGACAGCGCCGCCTTGGCCGCCAGCGTCAGGTCG
>NZ_JAELTJ010001416.1 GCF_016428805.1 Achromobacter sp. ASV32 | reverse complement strand
TTGTTCACGTCCTGCAGTCGAATGATGGCATCAGACATGCCTGTACTCCCTAAGTATCGCGGTGCGCGTGCGCATCAAGCGCACGCGCGGCAAAAGTGTGGGGCTGTGGACCCTAGCGTGCATGACCGGTGGCCAGGCGCTTTTCCAGTGTCTGACTGTATTTGGACATGGAAAAGCAGAAGACGAAGTAGATCAGCGAGATGAACAGGTACGCCTCGACCCCGAACCCGCGCCATGCCGCATCGGACAGCGCCGCCTTGGCCGCCAGCGTCAGGTCG
>NZ_JAELTJ010001415.1 GCF_016428805.1 Achromobacter sp. ASV32 | reverse complement strand
ATCGCCACGGGGAAGGGCGCTCAGTCCAACATCACGGTGTCGGGCTCGAACCTGACTGCGGGTCGCAATGTGCTGCTGAACGCGGAGGGCGACATCCTGCTCACCGCGCAGCAAAACACCTCCAGCCCGAAGAGCGAGGGCAAGAGCAGCAATGCCAGCATTGGCGTGGGCTTTGCGGTGGGCGGCAGTCAGAATGGCTTTGCCATCAACGTCGGCGCTGGCGGCAGCACCAGCAAGAGCAACGGCCAGGACAGCACCTGGAACAACACCCATGTGGTGG
>NZ_JAELTJ010001414.1 GCF_016428805.1 Achromobacter sp. ASV32 | reverse complement strand
CTAACTTCGCTTTCGCGTCGTCGCTGTCGTTGCAGCAGAGAAACGAGATTATGAAGAAGTTTTTATCGCTTGTCAAGTCAGCTTCGTTTCGTCTCAAACTTTCGTTTTTCAACTCAACTTGCCGCCCTGCCTTGCGACCCCTTCAGGTCTCGCCTTAGCAGCTATCGAAATATCAGGGTTAACCCTAAGTTTTCGGCAACTGCCAAGCCTGAAACTATAACACAACTTTTGCAGATTATGCAACCGGCTTTTGCCTAATTTGCATCCTATCCTGCAACCCC
>NZ_JAELTJ010001413.1 GCF_016428805.1 Achromobacter sp. ASV32 | reverse complement strand
CCCCCCCCCCCCCCCCCCCCCCCCCCCCCCCCCCCCCCCCCCCCCCCCCCCCCCCCCCCCCCCCCCCCCCCCCCCCCCCCCCCCCCCCCCCCCCCCCCCCCCCCCCCCCCCCCCCCCCCCCACAACCGCATCGTCGTCGGCAGCGTCAGATGTGTATAAGAGACAGGTCGTACAGCGTGATGTCCAGGAACTGCCCGAGATTGCTGCGCACGCGCTCGTTCAGGGCCAGCAGGATTGCCACGGCCGCGTTCAGGCCCGTCACCATGTCCACCACCGGCAGGCCCACGCGGGTG
>NZ_JAELTJ010000158.1 GCF_016428805.1 Achromobacter sp. ASV32 | reverse complement strand
AACATGGCGCCCTGGCGCAGCGTGTCGAAGTCCTGGCTGGTGACTTGCGGCAGCACGCGCTCGACCAGGGCCGGGTCGCCGAACTTGCGCAGCGTGCGCGCCAGCGAATCGGTCATGCTGACTGGGCAGCACAGGCCGAATTCGGCCTGCACGAACAGGTGGCTGAGCGCGTATTTGGCGGTGGCCGGCATGGGTTCCGGCCAGCCCAGCACGCCGCCCCGGTGCGACAGGGCCGCCAGGCCGAATTCGCTGTAGGCCAGGCGTTCCAGTTCGACGTAGGCGGGATGTTTGTCCACGCGCGACTCGTCGGCGCCCGCGCGGCTGCGCACCGATAGCGTGGGCGGATGCTTGTCCGCGGTGGCCGCCAATTCGTCCATCCGGCCACCGGCCAGCGCGCCCAGCCGGTCCAGGTGCGGCAGCAGGTGCGCGTGCAGGGCGGCGGGCAGGTAGCGCTGTGCCAGCGGCGCGGCGTAGGGATCGGCGCGGAACAAGTTCAGGCCGCGTGCGTCCGGCACGGGTGTGGTGGCGGGGGCGACGACGGGGCGGACGGGGGTATCCATGGCGGCATCCTGCGGAAAAATGAGGGGATGCCTGGCATGGTGCGACGATGGATTAATCTATACAAATACCGTTTTGGTGTAGAACAATCCAAAAAAAATATGAATCTCGGGCGGCGCCCCGCCCCGGGAGGAGACCGATGGACCTGGACCCGCGCCTGTTGCGCTACTTCATCGCCGTGGCCGAAGAACGCCATTTCAGCCGGGCGGCGGCGCGCCTGCACATTTCGCAGCCGCCGCTCAGCTACGCCATCCGCCAGCTCGAAGACAACGTCGGCGCGCGCCTGTTGGCGCGCACCAGCCGGCACGTGGAACTCACCGACGCCGGTCAGGTGCTGTACCGCGAGGCGCTGACCCTGCTGCGCCAGGCCGAAGAGGTCCGGACCCTGGTGCAGCGGGTCGATGCCGGGCTGCGCGGGAGGCTGCGCATCGGCTTCGTGGGGTCGATGCTGTATCGCGGCCTGCCGACGCTGCTGGCCGCCATGCGGGCCGCGCTGCCGGACGTGGAGCATGTGCTGACCGAACAGAATTCGCACGACCAGATCGAGGCGGTGCGGCGCGGCGAGCAGGACCTGGGCTTCATTCACGCCAACCCGGTGCCGGCCGGGGTGGCCGCGCGCGACCTGCTGGCCGAGCCTTTCGTCGTCTGCCTGCCCGACAGCCACGCGCTGGCCCGGCGCCGCTCACTGCGGCTGGCGGAACTGGCTGCGGACGATTTCGTGTTCTTCGCCCGCGCGGCTTCGCCCAGCTATTACGAAACCGTGTTGTCGCTGTGCGTAGGGGCCGGTTTCATGCCGGTGATCCGCCACGAGGTGCGCCACTGGCTCAGCGTGGCCTCGCTGGTGTCGCAGGGGCTGGGGGTGTCGATCGTGCCCGCCTGCCTGTCGCGCAGTGGCCTGGCGGGCACGCGCTTCATCGCTTTCGAACACCAGGCGCGTTCGGTCAGCCAGGTGATCTGGCCGGCGGCGGCACGCTCGCCGCTGCAGGACAAGGCGCTGGCGCTGGTCGAGCGCCAGTTCCCGCAGGGGGCCTAGCGGAACACCACGGTCTTGTTGCGGTTCAGCAGGATGCGGTGTTCGACGTGGCTGCGCACCGCGCGCGACAGCACCAGCGATTCGATGTCGCTGCCGACCTGGGTCAGGTCCTGCGCCGTCATGGTGTGATCCACGCGTTCGATGTCCTGGTCGATGATCGGGCCTTCGTCCAGGTCCGAGGTCACGAAGTGGGCGGTGGCGCCGATGATCTTCACGCCGCGCGCATGCGCCTGGTGGTACGGACGGGCGCCCTTGAAGCTGGGCAGGAAGCTGTGGTGGATGTTGATGGCGCGGCCATTGAGCGCGCGGCACATGTCGGCCGACAGGATCTGCATGTAGCGGGCCAGCACGACCAAGTCGATGCCGTATTGCTCCACCAGCGCCAGCACGTCCTTTTCCTGTTGCGCCTTGGTGTCGGGCGTGACGGGCAGGTGGTGGAACGGAATGCCGTAGGACGCGGCCAGGCTGGCGTAGTCGTTGTGGTTGGACACGATGGCGGCCACTTCGGCGTGCAACTGGCCGCTGTGCACGCGGAACAGCAGGTCGTTCAGGCAGTGGCCCTGCTTGCTGACCATGATCAGCAGGCGCTCCTTGCGGCGGGCATCATGCAGTTGCAGGTCCATGCCGTACTCGGCCGACACCTCGTCCAGGCGGGCGCGCAGCGCCTGCGGCGCCACGCCGACAGGCAGGTCGAAGTGCACGCGCAGGAAGAAGCGGCCGGTTTCCTCGTCGCCGAACTGCTGCGAATCCAGGATGTTGCAACCCAATTCGAACAACAGGCCGCTGACGCGGAAGACGATGCCCGTGCGGTCGGGGCAGGACAGGGTCAGGATGTAGTCGTTGTGCTGCATGGCTCAGAAAAAAGAAGGGAAAAAAGAAAGGGCGTCCGCCCGCCGGGCCGCCCCAAGGGCGGACAGCCCCCTCGGGGGGCAGCAAGCGCGCGAAGCGTGTGCGGCGTGGGGGCTGTCCGTCCGCCGGGCCGCCCCAAGGGCGGATAGCCCCCTCGGGGGGCAGCAAGCGCGCGAAGCGTGTGCGGCGTGGGGGCTGTCCGTCCGCCGGGCCGTCCCAAGGGCGGACAGCCCCCTCGGGGGGCAGCAAGCGCGCGAAGCGTGTGCGGCGTGGGGGCTCATAATCTCGCCAGGGTCTCTTCCGCCAAGGCCAGGCTGGACGTCAGGCCCGGCGATTCTATGCCGAACAGGTTCACCAGGCCGGGCACGCCATGCACGGCCGGTCCGGCAATGACGAAATCGGCGGCCGGCTCGTGGGGCCCGGAGATCTTGGGCCGGATGCCGGTGTAGCCGGGCGTCAGCGCGTTATCGGGCAGCGCCGGCCAGTAACTGCGCACGGCGTCATAGAACACCTCGGCGCGGGCCGGGTCGATGGTGTAGTCCTCGGTGCCGACCCATTCGGTGTCGGGGCCGAACTTGGCCTGGCCGCCCATGTCCAGCGTCAGGTGCACGCCCAGGCCCGCATGCTGCGGCACCGGGTAGATCAGGTGTGAAAAGGGCGCGCGGCCCGCCAGCGTGAAATAGCTGCCCTTGCACAGGTAATCGGTGGGGATGCTGGCCGGCGGCACGCCGTCGATGCGGCGCGCCAGGGCAGGCGCCTGCAAGCCGGCCGAATTGATCAGCACGTTGCAGGTCAGGGTCATGGCGTCATCGCCGCCGAACTGCAGCGCGAAGCCGCCTTCGGGCCGCACCCGGCCGGACACCAGCGGGGTATGGAACACGCACTGGGCGCCCGCGTTTTCGGCATCGCCCTGGTAGGCCAGCATCAGCGCGTGGCTGTCGACGATGCCGGTGGATGGCGATACGAGCGCCGCGGTGCATTGCAGCGCGGGCTCCAGGCGCATGGCGTCTTCGCCGGAAATGAACTGCAGGTCGTCCACGCCGTTGGCGCGGGCGCGCTGGGCGATGCCTTCCAGCTGGGCGGCCTGTTCCGCGCTGGTGGCGACGATCAGCTTGCCCAGGCGTCGGTGCGCGATGCCACGTTCGGCGCAGTAGGCGTACAGCAGATGTTTGCCGCGCACGCACAGGCGGGCCTTGAGGCTGCCCGCCGGGTAATAGATGCCGGCATGGATGACTTCGGAGTTGCGCGAACTGGTGCCGGTGCCGATGGCTTCGGTGGCTTCGGCCACCAGCACTTCGCGGCCGGACTGGGCCAGGGCGCGCGCAATGGCCAGGCCGACCACGCCGGCGCCGATCACGACGCAATCGATATCGACGCTCATGGCGCCTTCCTGTCGGCGCGGGCGCCGGCCGGGGTCAGGTCGAAACCGCCCGCGTGAAAGACCAGCGGCGGCTCGCCGCTATGTCCGCAATGTTCGACTTCGCCGACCATGATGACGTGATCTCCTTCGATGTAGCGGCTGCGATTGTGGCATTCGAACCAGGCGGCGCAATGGCCGTCCAGCATCGGCGTGCCGGCCGGCGCGTGGTGCACCGTCAGGCCGGCATAGCGATCGGGCGTCTTGCCGGTGGCGAAGCGGCGCGCCAGGGCGATCTGTTCGGCGCTCAGCACATTGACCACGTAGCGCTGGCACTGCTCGAAGGCGGCCAGCGACGAGGAATTGCGCGACAGGCTCCAGAGCACCAGCGGCGGATTCAGCGAAACCGAGTTGAACGAACTGACCGTCAGCCCGATGGGCGCGCCGTCGAGGTCGGCGGTGGTCACGACCGTGACGCCGGTGGCGTAGCGGCCTAGCGCGGTGCGGAAGAAAGCAGCGTCGAAATCAGGGGAGGAGGCTGGCATGCAAATGAGAGTGGGGCGGGCGCCGCGGACGGCGCCCGGCAGCGTCAAGGCGACAGGCGTTCGATCTTCCAGCCCTGGCCGTCGGCGACATAGCGCAGGCGGTCGTGCAGGCGCGACGGCCTGCCTTGCCAGAATTCAATGGAGGTGGGTTTGAGGCGATAGCCGCCCCAGTGCGGCGGACGCGGCGGCTGGTCGCCGTAACGGTCGCGGAATTCCTGCTCGCGGGCTTCGAGTTCGGCGCGGGTGATCGGCTGGCTCTGGCGCGAGGCCCAGGCGCCGATGCGCGAACCGGCCGGGCGGCTATGGTAGTAGGCGTCCGATTCCTCGGCCGGCACTTGCTCGACCACGCCCTCGATGCGGACCTGGCGTTCCAGCGGCTGCCAGAAGAACAGCAGGCAGGCGCGCGGTTCGGCCGCCAGGTCGGTGCCCTTGCGGGATTCGTAATTGGTGAAGAACGTGAAGCCGCGTTCGTCGAAACCCTTGATCAGGACGATGCGGGCGCTGGGCTGGCCGTGGGCGTTCACCGTGGCCAGGGTCATGGCGTTGGGTTCGGGGACCTTGGCGGCCAGGGCCTCGTCGAACCACAGGGTGAATTGCTCGAACGGCGAGGCGGCAGCCTGGCTTTCCAGCAGCACGTTCTTGTCGTAGCTTTGACGCAGATCGGAGACAGACATGGGGCGTTTGGTTCAGCGTTGATAACAGGCAGTTTATACCGCCGCCGGGACGCTCCCTTTATTGACCCCGCGCAGGATCCGGGCAAGTTTCCGCCAGGCGCGGGCAGACAAGCCCTAGGCGCCCTCGGGCAACGGCCGGCCGTCTTCTTCCAGGCGGCGGGCGATGGCGTCCAGCCGGGCGTCGTGGATGCCGGCCGCGCGCAAGGCCTGGGCGGTCTGCACCACGTATTCGGTGCAGGGGCCGTAGCGTCCGGCCGCCCGGCGCACGATGGCCAGCAATTCGGCCTCGGGCAGGGCGCGGATGTAGGCCGGATTGGCGCGGTTCATGACAAATACCAGCGCTTTGACGGGGCCGGCGTCGGTGGCGCAGTTGAGCCAGCGGGGCAGGTAGGCGCCGGTGGACATCTCGCGATCCCACAGGGCCGGGAAATACGTCGGCACCTGGCTGCCCGCCAGCCGGTAGACCACACCGCGGCAGGAGCCGCCGCGGTCCAGGCCGAACACCAGCCCGGGGCATTCGGGCGTGCCGCGGTTGACCCGCGACCACAGGCACAGCGCCCGGTGGTGGCCGTGCAGGGTGGCCAGGCGCCGTTCCTCGAAATCGAAATCCGGGCGCCAGACCAGCGATCCGTACCCGTATACCCAGACGTCCTCGCCGGCCTGCCAATGCTGCAACGCGGCGGTCAGCGAGGCCTGCCGCTCTTCGGGCGTCCACAGGCGAAAGGGCAGGCTGGCGCCGGCGATGCCGGCGGCGGAAGGAGAGGACTGCGTGTTCACGACTACGGTTTCCGGTCAGACTCGAGCGGGGGGTTGCGATTGGCCCAGCCCCCGGCCATCAGGGCCACGGAATAGGCCCAGAACAGGGGGGCGACGCCGATCACCGCACCCAGCGCGCCGAAGGTCAGCGGCAGGGAAACCTGCGAACCGTTGATCAGCGCCATCCGCAAGCCCACGGCTTCGGCGGCGCGCCCGGGCGGCGAATGCTGGTGCAGCAGTGAAAGCATACTCGGTTGGCAGCATCCCAGCGCAAGCCCCAGGATGAACGACAGCACGATCAGGACGCCAACGTCGGTGAACAGCGGGTAAAGCATGAAGTCGATGGCCGCAGTGGCCATGGCCGCGCGTACCAGCGTCCAGGACCGCACACGGCGCTGGATCAGCGGTAATACCAGGCGGATGATGAAGGTTGCCGCCGCGAACGAGGCAAGAATGACGCCGATGGTGGTGGCCGACAGGCCGATCGCGATACCGAAAATGGGCACCACGAACAAATGCGTGTCCCAGGCGCCGGACAGGATCGTGTTGACCATCAGGATGCGGCGCAACGCCGGCACCGCCAGCAGTTCGGTCACGCGGCGGCGCTGCGCTTCCTTGGCGCCGGCCAGCAGCGAATCCACCGCCTTCAATTGGTGACGCAAGGTGTACAGCCCGGCGGCCGACAGCAACGGCCCCAGCGTCAGCAGGCCGAAGGCCAACCGCGTGCCGAGGTGATCGATCGCCAGCCCGGCGATCAGCGGACCCGAAAAACCCGATCCGGCCAGGGCCAGCGACATGTACGAGAAATTGCGCAGGCGTTGCGCGGGCTCGGCATGGCCCAGCAGGTCCTGCGTGGCGACCTGGTGCAGCATGAAGCCGATGCCGATGCTGCAGGACGCGATGAGCAGCGCGAACTGCGTCTGCGACACGAAGGGCAGCGCGGTGCCGATCACCACCAGTGTGGTGCCGATGACCAGGGGGCGCACGATGCCGACGCGGTCGACCCAGCGGCCGGCACGTACCGAAAACAGCATCGGTAGCACGGCGAACACGGCGATCAGCGTGCCCACCTTGAAGGTGGACAGGCCCATCTGCAGCGCCGTCAGGGACACGGTGATCCGTCCCCCGGTCAGCGCCACGTGGTTCAGCATGGCCAGCACGCACAATAGCGCCGCCCCGGAAAATTCCGGGGCGGCGTGATGGGAAGAGGGGGAAGGGGGCGAAGTAGGCACGGATACGACTTAACTGCATTCATTCTGTGCCTATCGTCGAGCTATGTCGAGGTGCGGTTTATTTTGCAATGCGGCAAAGGGGTATGGTCGGTGGCGACAAGATAGGCGCCATCTATGGTCCAAGTCGGATAGGGTTGGAGCAAGATGGCGGCATGTTCGCCGCAAGCTCGGTGACAGGGGTTGCGTGAATGCACTGCAACAGATGTATCGTTCACGCAACGGAACAATCATTCGATGCAGCAGCCCAACCCGGGGCCGCTTTACCGTTTTTCACCCTTTCGCGACAGATTGGGCATCCTTTTGGTGCAATCCACCGTTTAGGATGTGCAGGCAGTCTGGGCAAGCGCCGTCGGCCCGATCCGTTTTTAGTTATTCGAGTGGCGGGCCATGTCCCCGCTGCCCCATTTGAACTGGTTCAATGAAAAAGCCTCGCAGCAAAATCCGGCGCTACGTTCTCATCGCCGTCGTTCTCCTGATCATTGCCTTCGGCGTGCGCGCGGCCTTCTTCTCGGCCCCGCCGCCCCCCACCTTCGCCGTGGCCGAAGTCGCCCGCGGTAACCTGGAAGACAGCGTGTTGGCCAGCGGCACGATGGACGCCATTGAACGCGTGAGCGTCGGCGCGCAGGCCACCGGCCAGCTCAAGTCCCTGAAGGTAGCGCTGGGCGACCGCGTCAAGAAGGGGCAACTGGTTGCCGAGATCGACGACCTGACCCAGCAGAACGAGCTGCGCAATGCCGAAGCGGCGTTGCAGACCCGCCGGGCCGAGCGCGCCGCCAAGGTCGCTACCCTGAAGCAGGCCGAACTGGCCTTCCGGCGCCAGCGCCAGATGCTGGCGGCCGACGCCAGTTCGCGCGAAGCCTACGAAACGGCCGAGGCCACGTTGGGCGTGACGCGCGCCGATATCAGCTCGCTGGACGCGCAGATCGTCCAGGCCGAGATCCAGGTGGACACCGCCAAGGTCAACCTGGGCTACACCCGCATCGTCTCGCCGATCGACGGCATCGTGGTCGCAGTGGTCACCAAGGAAGGCCAGACGGTCAATTCGTTCCAGAGCGCGCCCACCATCATCAAGGTCGCCCAGGTGGCCACCATGACGATCAAGGCGCAGATTTCCGAGGCCGACGTCACCCGGGTCAAGCCGGGCCTGCCGGTGTACTTCACCATCCTGGGCGAGCCCGACCAGCGCTATCACGCCACGTTGCGCGCCATTGAGCCGGCGCCCGAATCGATCCAGAAAGACGACGCCACCGCGTCGCTGACCACGTCCGGCTCCAGCTCGACCAGCGCCGCCGTGTATTACAACGGCCTGTTCGACGTGCCCAATCCCGACGAAAAGCTGCGCATTTCCATGACGGCGCAGGTGTCCATCGTCTTGGGCGAGGCCCGCGACGCCGTGGTGGTGCCGGCCTCGGCGCTGGGCAAGCGCGGCGAAGACGGCCGCTATGCGGTGCGGGTGGTGGGCAAGAACAACCAGACCGAGACCCGCCAGGTCAGGATCGGCATGAACAACAACGTGCAGGCGCAGGTGCTGGAAGGCCTGGAAGTCGGCGAACGCGTGGTATCGGCCGATGCCGCGCCGGTGGCCGCCGCCGCAGGGCGCTGAGATGGCCGGACCGCTCATTTCGTTGACGGGGGTGCGCCGCGAGTTTCCCGCGGGCGAGCAGACCATCGCCGTGCTCAAGGACATTCACCTGACCATCGAGGCCGGGGAAATGGTGGCCATCGTCGGTGCGTCCGGTTCGGGCAAGTCGACCCTGATGAACATCCTGGGCTGCCTGGACCGCCCCACCAGCGGCGACTACCGCGTGGACGGCCGCAGCACGGGCGAGCTGGACCCGGACGAACTGGCCGAGCTGCGCCGCGAACACTTCGGTTTCATTTTCCAGCGCTATCACCTGCTGTCCGACCTGACGGCGCAGGGCAACGTCGAAGTGCCGGCTGTCTATGCCGGCAAGCGCCGCGAAGCACGGCTGGAACGCGCCGAAGACCTGCTGCGGCGCCTGGGCCTTGGCGACCGGACGGGCCACCGCCCCGGCCAGTTGTCCGGCGGCCAGCAGCAACGCGTAAGTATCGCCCGCGCGCTGATGAACGGCGGCGACATCATCCTGGCGGACGAACCCACCGGGGCGCTGGACACGCATACGGGCCAGGAAGTGCTGCGCATCCTGGAGGAGCTGAACGCGGCCGGCCACACCATCATCCTGGTCACGCACGACATGAACGTGGCGCGCCACGCGCAGCGCATCATCGAGATCAGCGACGGCGAAATCGTGTCGGACAAGCGCAATCCGGATGCGCCGACAATCCAGGCGGTCCGCGAGGACCCCGCCGTGCTGCCGCCGCGGCCGGCCTGGCAGGCCTACCTGGATCGCTGCGGCGAGGCGCTGCGCATGGCGCTCCTGGCCATGAATGCGCACCGCCTGCGCACGTCGCTGACGATGCTGGGCATCATCATCGGCATTGCGGCGGTGGTATCCGTAGTGGCGCTGGGCGAAGGCTCGCGCCAGAAGATCCTGGAAGACATCAGCGAAATCGGCACCAACACGGTCGAGGTGTTTCCGGGCAAGGATTTCGGCGACGAAAAGGCCGTCACGATCCGCACGCTGGTGCCGGCCGACGCCGACGCGCTGGCGCGCGAGTCGTATGTGGACAGCGTGACGCCCGAGGTCTCCACCAGCAACACGCTGCGCTATCGCAACGTGGCGGTGAACGGCGCGATCCAGGGCGTGGGCGAACAGTACTTCCGGGTCCGCGCCGTGAAGCTGGCCGAGGGCAAGTTCTTTGACGCGACCAGCGCGGCCCGGCGCGCGCAGGAAGTGGTGATCGACGAAAGCACCCGCAAGACGCTGTTCGGCTCGCACACCGATGCCATCGGTCAGATCATTTTCCTGGGCGCGATGCCGGCCCGCGTGATCGGGGTGACCAAGAAAAGCGACACGGTGTTCGGCAACAACGAATCCCTGAATGTCTGGATTCCCTACACCACCGCGCTGTCGCGCGTGCTGGGGCAGCAGCATCTGAAAAGCATTACCGTGCGCGTGAACGACGCATCGCCGCCGGCCGCGGCCGAGCAGGCGATCACCCGGGTGCTGCTGCGCCGCCATGTGGTGAAGGATTTCTTCGTGTTCAACACCGACGCGATTCGCAAGACGATCGAGCGCACGACCGCGACGATGACGCTGCTGGTGTCGCTGATCGCGCTGATCTCGCTGATGGTGGGCGGCATCGGGGTGATGAACATCATGCTGGTGTCGGTCACCGAACGCACCCGGGAAATCGGCGTGCGCATGGCGGTTGGCGCGCGCCGCAGCGACATCATGCAGCAGTTCCTGATCGAGGCGGTGCTGGTGTGCCTGATCGGCGGCGCGGTGGGCATTGCGCTGTCGCTGGGCCTGGGCGTGCTGGTGTCCAAGGCCACGGGTGGGTCGTTCCGCATGATCTATTCGACGGCGTCGATGGTGGCGGCCTTTACCTGCTCGACGCTGATCGGCGTGCTGTTCGGCTATTTACCGGCGCGCAATGCGGCGCGCCTGGATCCCGTTGAGGCGCTGGCCCGGGAATGAGGACGATGAAAGCAGTTTCCCTGATCTACAAACCCGCCGTGCTGGCCTTGGCGCTGGCCCTGTCCGGTTGCGGCGGCCTGCTCAAGACCGAGTACCAGGCGCCCGAGACGCGGGCGCCGGCGGCCTGGACGTACGCGTCTGGCACGGCGGCGCCGATGGCACCGGCCGCGGCGCTGGCGGACGGCGGCGCGTGGTGGCGCAATTTCAATGATCCGGTGCTGAACGGCCTGGTCGAGGGAGCGCTGGCGCGCAACAACGATCTGGCCGCGGCTGCCATCCGGGTGCGCCGTGCGCAGTACCAGGCCGGCCTGGCGGAAGATCAGTTGATTCCGCAGCTGACGGGCAATGCCAGCGTGACCCGTTCACGCAATTTTTACGGCGACCGCGCGATTACCCGCGCGAACAGCACGGAGCTGTCGATCGGCTACGAGGTGGACCTGTGGGGCAAGCTGTCGCGCCAGCGCGATGCGGCCGACTGGGAAGCGCTGGCCAGCGAGCAGGACCGGCAGAGTTCGGCGCTGTCGCTGGTGGGCACGACGGCAACGCTGTATTGGCAGACGGCGTTCATCAATCAGCGCATCGCCAGCAGTCTGGAAAGCATTGCGTACGCGCGCAAGACGCAGGATCTGGTGCGGGCGCAGTACGCGGCGGGCGGGGCCTCGGCGCTGGAAATGGCGGAAGCGGAGCAGACGGTGGCCAGCCAGCAGGCATCGCACGCGCTGCTGGTGCAGCAACATGTGGAATACGTGAACGCACTGACGATTCTGTTCGACGGCCCGCCGGACCGGACGATGGCGGACCCGCCGCGGCTGCCGCAATATCCGTTGCCGGAGGCGCGGGCGGGGGTGCCGGCGGAACTGCTGGGACGCCGGCCGGATCTGCGGGCGGCTGAACTGCGGCTGCGCGAGGCGCTGTCGAATGTGGACGCGGCGCGGGCAAGCTTCTATCCGACGTTGACGCTGACGGGATCGCTGGGCACGAGCAGTCCGACGCTGTCAAATATTCTGCAAAATCCGGTGGGGGCGCTGACGACGGCGCTGACGCTGCCGTTTTTGCAGTGGAACCGGCTGGGGCTGAATCTGAAGATTTCGCGCACGGAGTTCGATGAGCGGGTGGTGACGTTCAGGCAAGCGCTTTATCAGGCGATGGCCGATGTGGAAAATGCGTTGTCGAATCGGACGCAGCTGAGGTTGCAAGGGGAGCAGCTTGAGGCATCGTTGAAGGCGGCTCGCGAGGCTGAACGGCTGTACGAAGTCCGGTATCGGGCGGGGTCGGTGTCGTTGCGGTTCTGGTTGGATGCGCAGGAGAAGCGGCGGGTGGCGGAGATTGCGCGGGATGAGAATGTGTTGAATCGGTTGGTGAATCAGGTGAAGGTTTATCAGGCGCTCGGTGGGGATGATTCTGTTTCTGCTACGAATGGGGAGTAGGTTTTCTACTTTTGTGGTTTTTGGTTTTTGGTTTGTGGGTGGTCGGGAGTTCTTCGTAGGTCGCCCCTGGCGGCGGTGGCAGGCGGAGTGGGCGCCCACGATTGCGGTCCGGCGCGCGGGCGCCGGACTTCCCCGTTGTCATCGTCGTCCGCCTGTCTCTTATACACATCTGACGCTGCCGACGACGATGCGGTTGTGGTGTTGTCGGTGGGGGGGGGGTGAGTGTGAGAGGGGGGGGGGGGGG
>NZ_JAELTJ010001412.1 GCF_016428805.1 Achromobacter sp. ASV32 | reverse complement strand
CCCCCCCCCCCCCCCCCCCCCCCCCCCCCCCCCCCCCCCCCCCCCCCCCCCCCCCCCCCCCCCCCCCCCCCCCCCCCCCCCCCCCCCCCCCCCCCCCCCCCCCCCCCCCCCCCCCCCCCCCACACAACCGCATCGTCGTCGGCAGCGTCAGATGTGTATAAGAGACAGGAACTGATCCGCGAGGCGCGCGCCGCCGGACGCTGCCTGCTGGGCATCTTCCACGACGCGCAAGTGCGTGACGCGGTGGCGACCCAGGTCCTGGCCTTGCGCCCCGCGCAGGCCGCCGTCGAATTG
>NZ_JAELTJ010001411.1 GCF_016428805.1 Achromobacter sp. ASV32 | reverse complement strand
CCCCCCCCCCCCCCCCCCCCCCCCCCCCCCCCCCCCCCCCCCCCCCCCCCCCCCCCCCCCCCCCCCCCCCCCCCCCCCCCCCCCCCCCCCCCCCCCCCCCCCCCCCCCCCCCCCCCCCACCCCCACAACCGCATCGTCGTCGGCAGCGTCAGATGTGTATAAGAGACAGGGTGGTGTCCGAAGACGGCAAGCGCGTGCTGGGCGCCGTGCTGGTGGGCGACAACCGCTACTACGACACGCTGCTGCAATACGCGCAGAACGGCATCGCGCCGCCCGCGGACCCGGCCAGCCTGATC
>NZ_JAELTJ010001410.1 GCF_016428805.1 Achromobacter sp. ASV32 | reverse complement strand
CCCCCCCCCCCCCCCCCCCCCCCCCCCCCCCCCCCCCCCCCCCCCCCCCCCCCCCCCCCCCCCCCCCCCCCCCCCCCCCCCCCCCCCCCCCCCCCCCCCCCCCCCCCCCCCCCCCCCCCACCCCCCCACAACCGCATCGTCGTCGGCAGCGTCAGATGTGTATAAGAGACAGGTCATGACCTCGACGGCCTACTGGATTTGAAGCAGCCCCGAGAAATGTTGCGATGCGCAATAATTGCCGCATATTGGTGCCGGATGCACCTTTTTGGTGCAAATCATAGGGCGGGATTACCCGGC
>NZ_JAELTJ010001409.1 GCF_016428805.1 Achromobacter sp. ASV32 | reverse complement strand
CGTTTGCGCGAATCCAGGAAGGTCACGTAGCTGTCGCCCTGGCTATAGGCGGCCACGAAGCGCGAACGGATGCGGCCGTTCTCGGTGACGGGCGTGGACAGGTCCAGGTCGCCGCGCAGGTAATCCCCTGTCTCTTATACACATCTGACGCTGCCGACGACGATGCGGTTGTGTGGGGGTGGGGGGGGGGGGGGGGGGGGGGGGGGGGGGGGGGGGGGGGGGGGGGGGGGGGGGGGGGGGGGGGGGGGGGGGGGGGGGGGGGGGGGGGGGGGGGGGGGGGGGGGGGGGGGGGGGGGGG
>NZ_JAELTJ010001408.1 GCF_016428805.1 Achromobacter sp. ASV32 | reverse complement strand
AGGCGTTCTTCGACTACGCGCACCGGGAATACACCAGTTGGGGCGCCGTCATCCGGCAGAAGAATATTTCGGTGGATTGATGGCGCGGCGGGCAGGCCGGGGCCGCGTGGCGGCCCGGCCCTGACCCTGTCTCTTATACACATCTGACGCTGCCGACGACGATGCGGTTGTGGGGGTGTGGGGGGGGGGGGGGGGGGGGGGGGGGGGGGGGGGGGGGGGGGGGGGGGGGGGGGGGGGGGGGGGGGGGGGGGGGGGGGGGGGGGGGGGGGGGGGGGGGGGGGGGGGGGGGGGGGGGGGG
>NZ_JAELTJ010001407.1 GCF_016428805.1 Achromobacter sp. ASV32 | reverse complement strand
CCCCCCCCCCCCCCCCCCCCCCCCCCCCCCCCCCCCCCCCCCCCCCCCCCCCCCCCCCCCCCCCCCCCCCCCCCCCCCCCCCCCCCCCCCCCCCCCCCCCCCCCCCCCCCCCCCCCCCCCCACCACCACAACCGCATCGTCGTCGGCAGCGTCAGATGTGTATAAGAGACAGGCGGCGCTCAGCGGCGGCAGTCCGTATGTCGAGATCCTGGCATCGGGCCAGGCGCCCACGGCCGGTTATGGCGGCGCGTCGGTGCAGGCCGATGCGTTGGCGGCGTTGGGGGCGAGCCGCCTGGTG
>NZ_JAELTJ010001406.1 GCF_016428805.1 Achromobacter sp. ASV32 | reverse complement strand
CGGGCAAGCGTTGCCAGTCCATGATGGGCGCCAAGAACCATTGCGTGATCCTGCCGGACGCCGATCCGGAAGTCGCGTTGAACCAGTTGGTGGGCGCCGCCTTTGGCGCAGCCGGCCAGCGCTGCATCTGTCTCTTATACACATCTGACGCTGCCGACGACGATGCGGTTGTGGGGTTGGGGGGGGGGGGGGGGGGGGGGGGGGGGGGGGGGGGGGGGGGGGGGGGGGGGGGGGGGGGGGGGGGGGGGGGGGGGGGGGGGGGGGGGGGGGGGGGGGGGGGGGGGGGGGGGGGGGGGGGG
>NZ_JAELTJ010001405.1 GCF_016428805.1 Achromobacter sp. ASV32 | reverse complement strand
CCCCCCCCCCCCCCCCCCCCCCCCCCCCCCCCCCCCCCCCCCCCCCCCCCCCCCCCCCCCCCCCCCCCCCCCCCCCCCCCCCCCCCCCCCCCCCCCCCCCCCTTTTACACGCACAAGACGGCATACGCGATCGGTTATTAGGTCTCGTGGGCTCGGAGATGTGTATAAGAGACAGCCCTACGAGCAACTGGTCGAGGCGGCGGCCCGCGCCGTCGGCCTGCCGGCCACCGCTCCCGCAGCGCTGGAAGCGGGTTGGGACGGCCTGCCCGTGTGGGACGGTGCGCGCGAATTGCTGCAGG
>NZ_JAELTJ010001404.1 GCF_016428805.1 Achromobacter sp. ASV32 | reverse complement strand
CCCCCCCCCCCCCCCCCCCCCCCCCCCCCCCCCCCCCCCCCCCCCCCCCCCCCCCCCCCCCCCCCCCCCCCCCCCCCCCCCCCCCCCCCCCCCCCCCCCCCCCCCCCCCCCCCCCCCCCCCACCCACACAACCGCATCGTCGTCGGCAGCGTCAGATGTGTATAAGAGACAGGGCCAGGTCGCACGGAATCTCGACGCGGTAGCGGCGTTCGTCGGCGGTGGCGGCCGGCAGATTGGCCGCTACCACCGGTTGCAGCGGGCGCGCGCCGGCGGCGATGTCGAAGTCGGTCTGCGGCATC
>NZ_JAELTJ010001403.1 GCF_016428805.1 Achromobacter sp. ASV32 | reverse complement strand
CCCCCCCCCCCCCCCCCCCCCCCCCCCCCCCCCCCCCCCCCCCCCCCCCCCCCCCCCCCCCCCCCCCCCCCCCCCCCCCCCCCCCCCCCCCCCCCCCCCCCTTTTTTCAAGCCGAAGACGGCATACGCGATCGGTTATTAGGTCTCGTGGGCTCGGAGATGTGTATAAGAGACAGGCCAAGCACATCAGCCTGACCACCCGGGTCGCTCCCGACGTGCCCGCCGAATTGGTGTTCGACGCAGGCCGCCTGCGGCAGATCGTCAACAACCTGGTCGCCAACGCGATCAAATTCACCCCGGA
>NZ_JAELTJ010000157.1 GCF_016428805.1 Achromobacter sp. ASV32 | reverse complement strand
GTGGCCTTGATCAACCCCCTGGCCGCGCGCGAGGAATACGAGGTCAATGGCGTGGAAGTCCGCCCCTTCAGCCCCGCCGTGCCGGTCACCGTCGCATTGCTGTACCCGCCGTACCATACCCGTACCCGCCTGGTCAGCGTGTTCTCGCGCTACGCCCACCAGCTGATGCAGGAAGAAATGGCCGACCTGAAGGCCCGGCCGGCGCGCTGACAGCCGCCGGCCGGGCCGGACCACGCTCTGGCAGTCCCGCTCACGCTCAATCAGATGAGCGTGGCGCCCCAGCCGGCGTAGCCGTGGCAGCCTCCGGCGTGCGCAAGTCCAACCACGCCACCAGCAGCAAGCCGCCCGCCAGCCCCAGGTGCTCGAAAAAGGCGTTGGCGGCCATGAAGCGGTCCTGCCCGATGGGCATCTCCCAGAAACGCAGCGCCAGCCCGGTCGCCGCCAACGTGAAGCCGGCCAGCGCCACCGCCCCCAGCCAGCGCAGCCGGCCGGTCAGGATCATGGCCGAGGCGACCAGTTCCAGCGCAATCACCAGCACCGCGAAGAGCGGCTCGGGCGACAGGCCGAAATGCGCCATCTCGCGCAAGGCGCCAGGAAAGTCCGTGAGCTTGACCCAGCCCCCTTGCAGATAGGCCGCGCACAGGCCCAGATAGGCCAGGAACCGCACGACGCCGGAACCGAACAGCGGCCGGGCCAGGCCGGCCAGCCGCCGCTCCCATTGAAAGGTCGCGTTCATGGCCCGCCTCCTCAAACCGCCCAGCACGCGCAACCCAGCGCGCCGAAAAAGCCCTGCAGATCGGAACTGGGGGCTTTCGCGGCCCACGCCTTGGCATGGTCGTGGCCGTGCACGCCGCAGGCGCTGGCGCAGCCGCAGGCAGCCATATTGCGGTAGCCCAGCGAATTGCGGCCTGCCCCGTCGGGGTCGCCCCAGGCGGCGTGGCCGCCGAACAGGCGCGTGGGCGACCAGTCCGGCATGGCGGGGGGCAGCGGGTTCTCGTCCAGCGGCCCGAAGTCACCGCCACCGTATACCACGCGACCGCCAACCACTGTCAGGTCCGAGGTCAGGAACGAGATATCGTCTTCGGCGCAGCTGAAATAGTCTTTGCTGGGCACGATGAAGTCGGCCAGCTGGCCGGCCTGGATGCGGCCGCGCTTGCCTTCCTCGTTCGAGAACCAGGCGACGTTCTCGGTCCACATGCGCAGCGCCGTCTCGCGGTCCAGGCAGTTGCGCGCCGGATACAGGCGCGTGCCGCCCACGGTCTTGCCCGTGATCATCCAGGCCAGCGACACCCAGGGGTTGTACGAGGCGACGCGCGTGGCGTCGGTGCCTGCCGACACTTTCACGCCCCGCTGCAGGATCTTGGCCACGGGCGGCGAGGCCTCGGCGGCGGCCGCGCCGTAGCGTTCGATGAAGTACTCCCCCTGGTAAGCCATGCGATGCTGCACGGCAATGCCGCCGCCCAGCGCGGCGATGCGGTCGATCGACTTGTCGGAAATGGTCTCGGCGTGGTCGAAGAACCAGTTCAAGCCGGTCAGCGGCGTGTCCCGGTGCACTTTCTCGAACACGTCCAGCGCGCGCGAGATGGTCTCGTCATACGTGGCATGCAGGCGCCACGGCCAGCGGTTCTGCGCCAGCACCCGCACCACTTCTTCCAGCTCGCCTTCCATTTCCGCCGGCATATCGGGCCGTTCGACGCGAAAGTCCTCGAAGTCGGCTGCCGAGAACACCAGCATTTCGCCTGCTCCGTTGTGGCGGAAGTAGTCCGTGCCTTGCTTGTACTTCACGCTGGACGTCCAATTCAGGAAGTCCTCCTTTTCCTGCTTGGGCTTCTGGGTGAACAGGTTGTAGGCCAGGCGCACCGTCATCTGGCCGTCGTCCGCCAGCTTCTGGATGACGGCGTAGTCGTCGGGATAGTTCTGGAAGCCGCCACCGGCGTCGATCACGCCGGTCACGCCCAGGCGGTTCAATTCCCGCATGAAATGGCGCGTCGAGTTGAGCTGATAGTCAAACGGCAGCTTCGGGCCCTTGGCCAGCGTGGCATACAGGATGGTCGCGTTGGGCTTGGCCAGCAGCAGCCCGGTGGGGTTGCCCTGGCCGTCGCGGATGATCTCGCCGCCGGGCGGGTTGGGCGTGGTCTTGGTATAGCCCACGGCGCGCAGCGCGGCGCCATTGAGCAGGGCGCGGTCGTACAGGTGCAGGATGAACACCGGCGTGTCCGGCGCAATGGCGTTGATCTCGTCGATGGTCGGCAAGCGCTTCTCGGCGAACTGGTGTTCGGTAAAGCCGCCCACGATCCGCACCCACTGCGGGGCCGGCGTAATGGCCACCTGGCGCTTGAGCATGCCCATGGCATCGGCCAGCGAACGCACGCCATCCCAACGCAGCTCCATGTTGTAGTTCAGGCCGCCGCGCACCACGTGCGTGTGGTTGTCGAACAGCCCGGGCAGCACGCCGCGGCCTTTCAGGTCGATGCGCCGGGCGGCGGAACCGGCCAGCGCCATGACCTCGGCATCGGTGCCGACGGCAATGAAGCGGCCGTCCTTGATCGCCACCGCGCTGGCCTGTGGCCTGGCGCGGTCCAGCGTGGTGATACGGCCGTTGTAGAAGACGACATCCGGGGCAGCGTTTGCAGTATTTGGCATGGGGGAATCTCCTTGGGATCGGGCAATGGCGTGGGTGCCCAGCAAGCTGTTGAGCGCCAGTGTAGAAGCAGCGCCGATGAGATCGCGACGGGTAGGCATACGAAATTCCTTGGGTGCGTAGAGGGGGTCAGCCTTCGGCCTTGTCTGCGGCGTTGTCCTTTTCCTGGCGGCCGGGCAATTGCCCGAAGACATGACGCACCGCCTGTTCCTTGTTGCAGGCCGCGACAAACGCGGTGCCACTGAGCAGCTGCTTGCCCACCGGCACGAGCTGCTCGCCCACCAGGATGCCGAGCAGGCCGATCAACGCCACCAGCGGCGGCGCCGGAGACCGCACCTGCAACAGGCTGTACACCACGCCGACCAGCAGGCCGGCGCCAAGGGAAAGCAGATAGATCTTCATGGGTGTCCTCCCGGGATGGATAGGGTCAGGCATGCGTGTCGGCCAACAGGACTTCGGCGTCGTCCAGGGCCATGATGCGTAAGTCGGTTTCATCGTGAATGGCAACACCGTCGCCGCCATCCACGACGATGTCATTGACGGTCAAGCGCCCCTTGGCGGCCACCAGGTAACCGCGACGCACCCCTTGCGCGAAGCGGTAGGTAGCCGCTTGCCCGGCCTTCAGCGCAACCGCCAGCACGCGTGCGTCGCTGCGGATGGGCAAGGCGTCGTCATCGCCCTGCATGCCGCTGGCCAGCGTAATGAACTGCCCATCGCAAGCCTCTCGGGCAAAGCTCTTTCGGCCCCAGCTCGGCGGCACACCGCGGCGGTCCGGCTCGATCCATATCTGGAACACCCGCGCCGGTCCGCCTTCCATGTTGAACTCGGCGTGCGTCACGCCGCTGCCCGCGCTCATCACCTGCACATCCCCGACCCGGGTACGGCCGCGGTTGCCCAGGTCGTCTTCGTGCGTCAGCGCGCCTTCGCGCACGCAGGTGATGATCTCCATGTCCGTCTGCAGCAAGGCGGGAAAGCCCGCGCCCGCCGCAATCGTCTCGTCGTTCCAGGCACGCAGCGCCCCCCAGCGCAACCGCGCGGGGTCCTGACAGCCCACGAACGAGAAATGGTGTTTGGCATCGAGCCAGCCGCGGCGGGTGTGGCCCAGGGTTTCAAGCGGACGGCGTTCAATCATGGCTGGCCTCCTTGGATATCAGTGTTTCAACGCCAGGAAGTGATGCACTTCCGGTTTGCCGGGCCCCGCATGAAAGCGCAGCGCTTCAGCCTGCAGGTCGGCATCGGCATGCGATACCCGGTGATGCTGGCGCAGGTGTTCGGCCCACGACTCCACGAAGAACCACTCCACCACGCGCTGCGGGTCGTTGGTGTGCTCGACCACGCCCCAGGCATAGGCGCCATCGCGCAACCGCTCCTGCGACAGGCGCTTCATCGCGTCCAGAAACGCCGCACGATCTTCCTGGCGAATGCGGTATTCCACCTGCACCAGCACCGGCCCGCGGTCGTTGGCCACCGACTCCGCAACCAGCGGCTCGGGCCAGTGGTTGGACGCCTGCAGATCCGCTTCCCCCACAGGCAGGCGGACACGGTGGAACAGCAGCGCCACCACGACCAGTCCCGCGGCGCTGACTGCCAAGGCGTACGGCACGCCGATCTCGCGCGCCACCAGGCCCCAGCCCAGGCTGCCCGCGGCCATCGCCCCGTTGAACACCATCAGGTACACGGCCAGTCCACGGCCGCGAACCCAATTCGGCAGAATCGCCTGGGCCACACTGTTGAACGTCGTCAGCGCGGTGATCCAACCCATGCCCAGCAACACCAGCAGCGGCACGGCCAGCCACTTGGGCGGGGCAAACACCAGCATTGCCATGACGGCCGCACTGACCACCGAGGCCAGCAGCACCAGCCCATCCGTATCCAGGTGCGCGCTCACCCGGGGCATCACCAGCGCACCGACGATTGCGCCCGCGCCCACCGCACCCAGCAACACGCCATAGAAGCCGGCGGTGCCCCCCAGCATCTGCCGCGCCACCAGGGGCAGCAGGGCCCAGACGGCACTGGCGAACAGGAAGAACACGGCGGCGCGCAGCAACACGCGGTGCAGTTCCTTACTGGCCCGCGTATAACGCAGACCGGCACGAAACGCCCCCAGGAAATTCTCCGACAAGGCGCTGTCGGTCGCGGCCGGGCGCTTCCACCAGAGCAACGCGGCAATGACGAAGACGTAGCTCAGTACATCCATGCCATAGGTCACCGCCGCGCCAAAGCTGGCCAGGATCAGGCCACCCGCGGCCGGGCCGATAGCGCGGGCAATGTTGATGCCCAGCGAATTCAGCGCCACCGCGCCTTTCAGGTTTTCGCGCGGCACCAGCTCAGGCACGATGGACTGCCAGGTCGGCCCCATCAGGGCGGCACCGATACCGCCCACGAAGGTCAGCGCAATCAGGTAATCCACCGTCAATGCGCCGAAGTGCGACAACACCAGCAGCGTGCCGCTGACCGAAGCCAGCAGCAGCTGCACGAAAATCAGAAAGCGCCGACGGTCCAGGATGTCCGACAGCACGCCGGCCGGAATCGCCAACAGAAAGATCGGCAGCGTCGCCGCCGTCTGGATCAAGGCGACGGCGGTCGGGCTGGCGGACAGGTCCGTCACCAGCCAGGAGCTGGCCACGTCGCGCATGAAGCTGCCCACGTTGCCCAGCACCGTGGCTGCCCACAGCACCGCGAACACGGGTTGGCGCAGCGACGCGAAGCTGCCCCCGGTGGAATGGATCTTCTGGTCGGCCACGGCAAGCTCCTGGAGTCGGTGTACCTGGTGGATTACTTGGCCGGATTGGGGCCGATGCGCTCACCGTGCTGGACACGCTCGGCCAGCTTGTGGACGTGGGTCACGGCGTAGTCGATACCCATGCCGTACGCACCCGAGTGTTCCTTGACGATGGCGGTGACGGCGTCATAGGTTTCCTTGCGGGCCCAGTCACGCTGCCATTCCAGCAGCACTTGCTGCCAGGTCACCGGCACCACGCCGGCCTGGATCATGCGGTCCATGGCGTATTTGTGCGCATCGGCCGAGGTACCACCCGAGGCGTCGGCCACCATGTAGATTTCGTAGTCGCCTTCCAGCATGGCGCACAGGGCGAACGTGGTGTTGCAGACTTCGGTCCACAGGCCTGCCACGATGACCTTCTTGCGCCCATTGGCGGCCAGCGCGTCGCGCACGTTCTGGTCGTCCCACGAGTTCATCGAGGTGCGCTCCAGGATCTTGTTGTCCGGAAACACGGCCAGCAGTTCAGGGAAGGTATTGCCCGAGAAGCTCTCGGTTTCGACCGTGGTGATGGTGGTGGGGATATTGAAGGTGCGGGCCGCCTTGGCCAGGCCCACCACATTGTTCTTCAGCGTCTGGCGGTCGATCGACTGCACGCCGAACGCCATTTGCGGCTGCTGGTCGATAAAGATGATCTGGCTGTTTTCGGGGGTCAGGACTTCGAGGTATTTACGGTTCGACATGGCGGGTCTCTCTTTCAAGGAATCGGTCTGGGAATGTGGCGGAAATGAATTCGGGTACTCGGCAGCCCCTCAGGGCCTGCACCGTCAGCGTTGGTGAAACGTGCCGCTTGGGGCTTTCCGTTTGCGTTGTCTGTCGGTAGAGGCATAGTAGGGATCGGCCGGCCCGCTGAGAATCCGCTGCACGGAATTGCATCCTTTCCATTTCTTGCATGATCCCGATGGCGAACCGATATTGCGTGACCCTTTGCAAGGCATTCTTGTGCGGGTAATAGGCAGTCGCTATCATCGGCGCGAACCGATACATGAGAGCGCACAATGAATAAACTGCCCGATCTGGAAGGGTGGGCGATCTTCGCCAAGGTCGCCGAGACCGGGTCATTCGCCAAGGCCGCTGCGGAGCTTGCCGTGGCCCAGGCCACGGTTTCCAAGACCATTACCCGGCTGGAAACCCGCATGAAGACCATGCTGTTCCACCGCACATCACGCAGCATGACCCTGACCGAATCCGGCTATGCGGCGCTGGAGCGAGCCGCCCGCATCCTCGAGGAAGGCGAGGCGGTCGAAGCCGAGGTCACGGAAAAGTCCACCAGCCTGCACGGCAAGATCCGCCTGGCCGCACCCATGTCGTTCGGCGTCACGCACCTGGCCCCGATGCTGCCGCCCTTCATGCAGGCGCATCCCGACGTGGGCCTGGAGATCGAATTCAACGACAAGCAGGCCGACCTGGTCTCCGAGCGTTTCGACCTGGCGCTGCGCATCTCCAACCTGGTGGACTCGACCTTGCTGGCGCGGCGCCTGTGCTCCGTGCGAATCTTGCTGGTGGGCGCGCCGGGGTACTTCAAGCGTGCAGGCAAGCCCAAGCACCCCCGCGATCTGGCGCAGCACAACGCGCTGCAGTACATGTATGCACGCAATGGCGCGAGTTGGCGCTTCCGGCACGAACAGCACGGCGAGTTTTCCCAATCCCTGCCGATCCAGCTGAACGTGAACAACGCCGAGGCCCTGGCGCCGGCGCTACGGGCCGGCATGGGCCTGGCGCTGCAACCGGAATTCCTGGCCTGGGAAGACCTGCAATCCGGCGCGCTGGAAACCGCGATGGATGACTGGCAGGTGGACCCGATCGCTCTGCATATCGTCACCCCGCCCGGGCGGCGGCGCCCGGCGCGCGTGCAGGCGCTGATCGAATACCTGGCGCAACGCCTGACGGCCGAACCGTGGGCCAGCGACGTGCAGGCGTAGTCGGGCGTTGCGGGGCGAAGCAATGAACAAAGGGGCTGCGTATGCAGCCCCTTTTTGATGACGTCGCAAGGTCCGGGCAGACGCCAAGCATCCGCCCGCCCGCAATCACACGTCGATATTGCCCGCCGACAGCGCGTGCGCTTCGATGAAGTTGCGGCGCGGCTCCACGTCGTCGCCCATCAGGGTGGTGAAGACCTCGTCCGCCGCGATGGCGTCTTCGATCTGCACGCGCAGCAGGCGGCGTACCTTCGGGTCCATCGTGGTTTCCCACAGCTGTTCCGGGTTCATTTCGCCCAGACCCTTGTAGCGCTGCTTGGAGATGCTGCGATCGGCTTCGCTGCGCAGCCATTGCATGGCTTCGCGGAAGTCGGACACGACCTGTTCCTTGCGCTTGTCGCCTTCGCCGCGAGCGGCCAGCGAGCGCGGACCGACCTTGCCCAGGAAGCTCTTGGCGGCGCGCGACAGCACGGCGTAGTCGGAGCCGTTGACGAAGTCGGCGTCGATGATGCTGACGCGCACGTTGCCGTGGTGCATGCGCTGCACCGACAGGCGGTGACGCTCGGTGGCGGCATCGAATTCCGGCACCACTTCAACGCCGTTGCCGCTGACCGGATCGCGCATGGCGTCGGCAAGGCGACGCGCGGAATCGGCGGTGGACTCGGCGGTATCCAGGTTGATCTCGACGCCTTCGGCCATGGCCGACAGCGCGGCCACGTCGAAGACGCGAGCCAAGCGGGCCATCACGCCGTCGGCAGCCACGTACTGGCGCGCCAGGTCGCTCAGTTCTTCGCCGCGGATGATGTTGCCGCCCGAGATGATCTCGGCGTCCTTCAGGGCCAGTTGCAGCATGAACTGCGCTTCTTCCTGGGCGTCCTTCAGGTAGCGTTCTTCACGGCCGACCTTGACCTTGTACAGCGGCGGCTGCGCAATGTAGACGTAGCCGCGCTGCACCAGCTCGGGCATCTGGCGGTACAGCAGCGTCAGCAGCAGGGTGCGGATGTGCGCGCCATCGACGTCCGCGTCGGTCATGATGATCAGGCGGTGGTAGCGCAGCTTGTCGACGTTGAAGTCGGGCCCGATGCTGGTGCCCAGCGCGGTGATCAGGGTGGCGATCTGTTCGCTGGCGATCAGGCGGTCAAAGCGCGCCTTTTCCACGTTCAGCACCTTGCCGCGCAGCGGCAGGATGGCCTGGAACTTGCGGTCGCGGCCTTGCTTGGCCGAGCCGCCTGCGGAGTCACCCTCGACGATGTACAGCTCGCACAGCGCCGGGTCTTTTTCCTGGCAGTCGGCCAGCTTGCCGGGCAGGCCTGCGCCTTCCAGCACGCTCTTGCGACGCGTCATTTCGCGTGCCTTGCGCGCGGCTTCGCGGGCCCGGGCGGCTTCAACGATCTTGTTGCACAGCGCCTTGGCGTCGTTCGGGTGCTCCAGCAGCCAGGTTTCCAGCGTGCGGGCCACGGCTTCTTCGACGGCCGGACGCACTTCGCTGGAGACCAGCTTGTCCTTGGTCTGGCTGCTGAACTTGGGCTCGGGCACCTTCACCGACAGCACGCAGGCCAGGCCTTCGCGCATGTCGTCGCCGGAGGTCTCGACCTTGGCCTTCTTGGCCAGTTCGTTGTCGGCGATGTACTTGTTCAGGATGCGGGTCATCGCCGCGCGCAGACCGGTCAGGTGCGAGCCGCCGTCGCGCTGCGGGATGTTGTTGGTGAAGCACAGCACGCTTTCGCTGTAGCTGTCGTTCCACTGCATCGCCACTTCCACGCCCACCGGCACACCGCCGGCGGCGGACTCGGTGGTGACCGAGAACACGTTCGGGTGCAGCACGGTCTTGGTGCGGTTGATGTATTCGACAAAACCCTTCACGCCACCGGAAAACGCGAAGTTCTCTTCCTTGCCCTGGCGCTGGTCGATCAGGCGGATCTTGACGCCGTTGTTCAGGAACGAGAGCTCGCGCAGACGCTTGGAGAGAATCTCGTAGTGGTATTCGATGTTGTTGAAGATGATCGGATCGGCCAGGAAGCGCACTTCCGTGCCGCGCATGTCCGTGGTGCCCGTCACCGCCAGGGGGGCCACGCGGGCGCCTTGGCGAAATTCCATCTGGTGCACCTGGCCGTTGCGGCGGATGGTCAGCCGCAGCCATTCGGACAGGGCGTTCACGCACGAGACGCCCACGCCGTGCAGGCCGCCCGACACCTTGTACGAGTTCTGATCGAACTTGCCGCCGGCGTGCAGTTCGGTCATGACGATTTCGGCCGCGCTGCGGTGGAACTCGTCGTCCTTGTGGATATCCGTGGGGATGCCGCGGCCGTTGTCCGTGACCGAAATCGAGTTGTCGGTGTGGATCGTGACGACGATGTCGTCGCAATAGCCGGCCAGCGCTTCGTCAATGGCGTTGTCGACGACTTCGAACACCATGTGGTGCAGGCCGGTGCCGTCGGACGTGTCCCCGATGTACATGCCGGGGCGCTTGCGCACGGCCTCCAGCCCCTTGAGCATCTTGATCGAGTCGGCGCCGTAGCCGCCGTTCTCGGGAGTGGTGTTCTGCTGATCTGACATGTCTGTATCGATAACGCTTTAAAGAACGGCCTGGCGGCCGGACCGCCGACGAGCCGTAAGGCCCGCGGCGGCACAAACCCACATCGGCGCGGATTTAGATCCGCATGGGCATGACGACGTATTTGAACTGGTCGTCTTCGGGCAGGGTGATGAGCGCCGATGCGTTGGCATCGGGCATGACCGACCACTGGATGTTGTCCACCTTGACGTTGGCCAGCACGTCGAGCAGGTAGCCGACGTTAAAGCCCACGTCCAGCGGTTCGTGGCCGTAGTCGATGTCGATTTCTTCCTGCGCCTCTTCCTGCTCGGCGTTCGAGGACGAAATCTTCATCTGGTTCTGCGCCAGCTGCAGGCGCACACCCTTGAACTTGTCAGTGGTGAGAATGGCCGCGCGTTGCAGGCTGCCCTGCAGGGCTTCGCGGCCCACCAGGAAGTGGCGCGTGTAATTCGTGGGAATCACGCGCGTGAAATCGGGGAACTTGCCTTCGACCAGCTTGGACACCAGCTCGACGTCGCCGAAACGGAAACGGATCTGGCCCGGCGCCACGTCGATCGACACGACTTCGTCGGAGTCTTCCAGCAAGCGCTGCATTTCGAGCACGGTCTTGCGCGGCACGATCACTTCGTGGCGTTCGCTGATGCCGTCTGCTTCGGTGGAGCAGTGAGCCAGGCGATGGCCGTCGGTCGCGACGGCGCGCACACGGCCCGGTTCAAACACCAGCAGCATGCCGTTCAGGTAGTAGCGGATGTCCTGCTGGGCCATGGCGAAGTGCACCATGTTGAACAGGTGGCGCAGCGTGCGTTGCGGCATGGTCAGCGACACGTCCCACTGCTCGGGCTGGGCCACGGTGGGGAATTCGCTGGCGGCCAGCGTCTGCAACGCAAAGCGGCTCTTGGCCGACTGCACCGACAATTTGTTGCTGGCCAGCGCCAACCGCACGTCGCCCGTATCGGGCAGGGCCTTCAGGATGTCCAGCAGCTTGCGCGCCGCGACCGTGGTGGACTCGTTGTCCTGGCCCACGCCGAAGTCGGCATGCGTCGTGATCTGTACTTCGAGGTCGGTCGCAATGAAGGCAACCTTGTTGCCTTCCTTGCGCATCAGGATGTTCGCCAGGATGGGCAGGGTATGGCGTCTTTCGACGATGCCCGCCACGGTCGACAGCGGTTTCAGCAATGCATCGCGTGTGGTTTGTACGAGTTGCATGGTCATCCTTTTAGAGTTTGTTCCAACACGTGCAGGGTATGGTTGAGCTCCGCTTGCTTTGCGCGGGCGTCGGAAATCTTGCGTACGGCATGCAGCACGGTGGTGTGATCACGGCCACCGAACAAATCGCCGATTTCCGGCAGGCTTTTCTGGGTCAGCTCCTTCGCCAGGTACATAGCGACCTGGCGCGGCAACGCGATATTGGCCGGCCGGCGTTTCGAATACATGTCGGCCACTTTGATCTTGTAGAAGTCCGCCACCGTCTTCTGGATGTTTTCCACGGTGATCTGTCCGTTGGACACGGACAGCAGGTCCTTCAGGGCTTCCTTGCAGACGTCGACCGTCAGCACGTCGCGGCCATGGAAGCGGGCGTAGGCCAACACCTTGCGCAACGCGCCTTCCAGTTCGCGCACGTTGCTGCGCAGGTGCTTGGCGATGAAGAACGCCACTTCCTCGGGCATGGGCACGCCTTCGGACTCGGCCTTGCGCAGCAGGATCGCCACGCGCATCTCGAGTTCGGGCGGCTCGATCGCGACCGTCAGGCCGGAATCAAAGCGCGAGATCAGGCGGCTGTCGATGCCGGACAGTTCCTTCGGGTACGTATCGCTGGTGATGATGATCTGCTTGCGCTGCGCGACCATCGCCTCGAACGCATAGAAGAATTCTTCCTGCGTGCGGTTCTTGCCGGAGAAGAACTGGATGTCGTCGATCAGCAGCAGGTCCAGCGAGTGGTAGTAGCGCTTGAAATCGTCGAACGCCTTGCGCTGGTAGGCCTTGACCACGTCGGACACGTATTGGTCGGCATGCACATAGCGCACGCGCACCCCGGTGCCCGCCGCCACCATGGCATTGCCGATGGCGTGGATCAGGTGGGTCTTGCCCAGGCCCACGCCCCCGTACAGGAACAGCGGGTTGTAGGACGTGCCCGGGTTTTCCGCCACCTGCAGCGCGGCGGCGCGCGCCAGCTGGTTGGCCTTACCCGTCACGAAATTCTCGAACGTCAGGTCGGTGTTCAGGCGCGAGCGCTCGTACACGATGTTCGCGGCATCCGCGCTGACCGCGGCCGCCCCGGCGCTGGGCGCAGCGGGTGCGGCCGGCTGCGCGGCCATGGCGGGCGGCGGCGCGCCGCCTGAAGGCTGTCTCTTATACACAACTCCGAGCCCACGAGACCAAATAACCGATCGCGGATTCCGTCTTGTGCGTGTAAAGGGGGGGGGGGGGGGGGGGGGGGGGGGGGGGGGGGGGGGGGGGGGGGGGGGGGGGGGGGGGGGGGGGGGGGGGGGGGGGGG
>NZ_JAELTJ010001402.1 GCF_016428805.1 Achromobacter sp. ASV32 | reverse complement strand
CCCCCCCCCCCCCCCCCCCCCCCCCCCCCCCCCCCCCCCCCCCCCCCCCCCCCCCCCCCCCCCCCCCCCCCCCCCCCCCCCCCCCCCCCCCCCCCCCCCCCCCTTTTCAAGCCGAAGCCGGCATACGCGATCGGTTATTAGGTCTCGTGGGCTCGGAGATGTGTATAAGAGACAGACCTGCTGGTGGCGTCGCTGTCGGCCTGCCACAAGCTCTGGTATCTGCACCTGTGCGCGGTCGAGGGCATCACGGTCACGGCCTATCGCGATGAGGCGCACGGCGTGATGCGCGAAGACCCGGCG
>NZ_JAELTJ010001401.1 GCF_016428805.1 Achromobacter sp. ASV32 | reverse complement strand
CCCCCCCCCCCCCCCCCCCCCCCCCCCCCCCCCCCCCCCCCCCCCCCCCCCCCCCCCCCCCCCCCCCCCCCCCCCCCCCCCCCCCCCCCCCCCCCCCCCCCCACCCCCCCCCCCCCCCCCCCCACCCCCACAACCGCATCGTCGTCGGCAGCGTCAGATGTGTATAAGAGACAGGTCGTGGGCTATGCCCCGGGCGGCACCACCGACATCAGCGCCCGCATGATCGCCGACGTGCTGGGCAAGGAATTCGGCCAGACCTTCGTGGTCGAGAACAAGCCGGGCGCCAACAGCAATATCGGC
>NZ_JAELTJ010001400.1 GCF_016428805.1 Achromobacter sp. ASV32 | reverse complement strand
CCCCCCCCCCCCCCCCCCCCCCCCCCCCCCCCCCCCCCCCCCCCCCCCCCCCCCCCCCCCCCCCCCCCCCCCCCCCCCCCCCCCCCCCCCCCCCCCCCCCCCCTTTTCAAGCAGACGACGGCATACGCGATCGGTTATTAGGTCTCGTGGGCTCGGAGATGTGTATAAGAGACAGGGCCAGAACGTGCCCGCCGAGCTGGCCTCGGCCCAAAGCGCGGCCGACACCGCGCGCAAGGCCCTGCCGGGCAACGACGTGTCGTTCATCGCCTTCCCCGGCAACGCCTTCGGCAGCCCACACCA
>NZ_JAELTJ010001399.1 GCF_016428805.1 Achromobacter sp. ASV32 | reverse complement strand
GAAGCGCCCGATCAAGGCGGTGGCCGACAAGTATCCGGCCGCCGACCACCCCGAGGTGGCCAGGCACGCCAGCTACATCGACTTCTACGGCATCGACAGCGAATACGACTATGACCCGTTCTGGGCCTGTCTCTTATACACATCTCCGAGCCCACGAGACCTAATAACCGATCGCGGATGCCGTCTTCGGCGTGAAAAGGGGGGGGGGGGGGGGGGGGGGGGGGGGGGGGGGGGGGGGGGGGGGGGGGGGGGGGGGGGGGGGGGGGGGGGGGGGGGGGGGGGGGGGGGGGGGGGGGGGGGG
>NZ_JAELTJ010001398.1 GCF_016428805.1 Achromobacter sp. ASV32 | reverse complement strand
CCCCCCCCCCCCCCCCCCCCCCCCCCCCCCCCCCCCCCCCCCCCCCCCCCCCCCCCCCCCCCCCCCCCCCCCCCCCCCCCCCCCCCCCCCCCCCCCCCCCCTATTTTCAAGCAGAAGACGGCATACGCGATCGGTTATTAGGTCTCGTGGGCTCGGAGATGTGTATAAGAGACAGGACTTCAGGAGCGGCTTGATGCCCTGGCCGCGCAAGGCCGAGATGGTGTGGACGCGGGCAAACGACAGGAAACGCAGCTTGCGCTGGAATTCGCGTTCGATGCGCTCTTTTTCCTCACCGTCCAGG
>NZ_JAELTJ010001397.1 GCF_016428805.1 Achromobacter sp. ASV32 | reverse complement strand
CCCCCCCCCCCCCCCCCCCCCCCCCCCCCCCCCCCCCCCCCCCCCCCCCCCCCCCCCCCCCCCCCCCCCCCCCCCCCCCCCCCCCCCCCCCCCCCCCCCCCCCTTTTCAAGCATAAGACGGCATACGCGATCGGTTATTAGGTCTCGTGGGCTCGGAGATGTGTATAAGAGACAGGTTTCGTCCTGCGGCGTGTTCGCCTTGCCGCCTGTCGTGCCGGGTGCATCCGCCTTGCCGGCGCGTGCCGTTTTTGCATCGGTATGGTTCATTTTCCTCTCCTTGCGCTGCGCCCTGCCGTCCGGC
>NZ_JAELTJ010001396.1 GCF_016428805.1 Achromobacter sp. ASV32 | reverse complement strand
CCCCCCCCCCCCCCCCCCCCCCCCCCCCCCCCCCCCCCCCCCCCCCCCCCCCCCCCCCCCCCCCCCCCCCCCCCCCCCCCCCCCCCCCCCCCCCCCCCCCCCATTTTCAAGCCGAAGACGGCATACGCGATCGGTTATTAGGTCTCGTGGGCTCGGAGATGTGTATAAGAGACAGGTGCAGCTGGGACACGATGACACGCTCGGTGCCATTGATGACGAACGAACCGGTGCCCGTCATGAGCGGAATTTCGCCCATGTAGACTTCCTGTTCCTTCACTTCCTTGACGGTGGGCTTGCTGAC
>NZ_JAELTJ010001395.1 GCF_016428805.1 Achromobacter sp. ASV32 | reverse complement strand
CCCCCCCCCCCCCCCCCCCCCCCCCCCCCCCCCCCCCCCCCCCCCCCCCCCCCCCCCCCCCCCCCCCCCCCCCCCCCCCCCCCCCCCCCCCCCCCCCCCCCCCTTTACAAGCAGAAGCCGGCATACGCGATCGGTTATTAGGTCTCGTGGGCTCGGAGATGTGTATAAGAGACAGACATGGAGCTGCGCGAGGGGGGCGGGGTCACGCTGCGTTTCGTGCACGCCGACCTGTCTTCCGTGGCAGAGCCCACGCCCGAGCCCTACAAGCCTTACGAAAACGGCGTCACCACGCATGGCGTCA
>NZ_JAELTJ010001394.1 GCF_016428805.1 Achromobacter sp. ASV32 | reverse complement strand
GCGGCCTGATCCGGCTGCTGTTCGCCGAACCCAATCCGGCGCCGATCAAGCGCGCACTGGCCTTGCAGGGCCTTATCGCCGATGAGTTGCGGCTGCCCATGACCAGCGCCAGCCGCGAACTCACCCCTGTCTCTTATACACATCTCCGAGCCCACGAGACCTAATAACCGATCGCGGATGCCGTCTTCTGCGTGAAAAAGGGGGGGGGGGGGGGGGGGGGGGGGGGGGGGGGGGGGGGGGGGGGGGGGGGGGGGGGGGGGGGGGGGGGGGGGGGGGGGGGGGGGGGGGGGGGGGGGGGGGG
>NZ_JAELTJ010001393.1 GCF_016428805.1 Achromobacter sp. ASV32 | reverse complement strand
GACGCCCAGCGCGTCGCCGGCCTCGTAGACCAGGCCGGCATCGGCGATGTCCAGCGCGAACGCGCGCGTGTCCTTGGCGCCGCCGGCCGGGTTCAGGCGCTGGTTGCGCACCCGGGCCATGGCCTGTCTCTTATACACATCTCCGAGCCCACGAGACCTAATAACCGATCGCGTATGCCGTCTTCTGCGTGGAAAAGGGGGGGGGGGGGGGGGGGGGGGGGGGGGGGGGGGGGGGGGGGGGGGGGGGGGGGGGGGGGGGGGGGGGGGGGGGGGGGGGGGGGGGGGGGGGGGGGGGGGG
>NZ_JAELTJ010000156.1 GCF_016428805.1 Achromobacter sp. ASV32 | reverse complement strand
CAGCCCTACGAGCAACTGGTCGAGGCGGCGGCCCGCGCCGTCGGCCTGCCGGCCACCGCTCCCGCAGCGCTGGAAGCGGGTTGGGACGGCCTGCCCGTGTGGGACGGTGCGCGCGAATTGCTGCAGGCGCTGCGGCCGCATTGCCGTCTGGGCGTCGTCACCAACTGTTCGAAGCGCTTGGGGCATCGGGCGGCCGGGTTGCTGGGGGTGGACTGGGACGTCGTCGTCACGTCGGAAGAGGCCGGCTTTTACAAACCCGATCCCCGGCCCTATCAACTGGCGTTGACGCGCCTGGAGACGCCGGCGTCGCAGGTGGCATTCATTGCCGGATCGGGGTATGACCTGTTCGGCACCAGCAAGGTCGGCCTGCGCACCTATTGGCACAACCGCGTCGGGTTGGCGCTGCCGGAGAGCGCGCCGCTGCCCGAGGCGCAGTCGCCGCGGCTGGACGAGGCGCTGCCCTGGCTGGCCGGCTTTCAAGGCGGGGCGACGGCGCGATAGTTGCTGCGGTGCAATCCGCGCCGGATCGGGGCAGGCGGGGCCAGCAACCGTGGGCGCCGCCGTACAAAATGTTGCGTGCTGCCCGCTGACGCCCGAGGCATGACTGGACTTAACATGATTCCTGCCGGCATCCGCCGGCGCACGGACAGGATCGTGGAGGTTGTCATGTACTCAAGAACAATACTCAAGCGTATCGCTGTAGTTGCGGCTTCAGGGGCTTTGATGGCGGGCTGCGCCACCCAGCAGCAGACCAATACCGCGGTTGGCACAGGGGCGGGGGCCGCGATCGGCGCGGGCATCGGCGCCTTGGTCGGACATGGCGCGGGCGCGGCGGTTGGCGCCGGCATCGGCGCGGTGGCGGGCGGACTGGTGGGCTACAACTGGAAGGTGGTCAAGGACGACGTGCAGCGTTCCGGCGCGACCTCGCTGGGCATCGACGTGGTCGAGATGCCCGATGGCAGCCTGAAGGTGAATATCCCCAGCAACGTGTCGTTCGACACCGACAAGACGGATCTGAAGCCGGCGCTGCTGCCGGTGCTGGACAGCGTGGCGCGCTCGCTCAATCAGCATCCCGAGTTGCGGGCCAAGGTGGTGGGCCATACGGACAGCACGGGCGCGCTGGCGCACAACCAGACCCTGTCGGTGAACCGGGCGCGCAGCGTGACGGACTACCTGTCGCGGCAGGGCGTGGCCGCGACGCGCTTGTCGATCGAAGGCCGCGGGCCCAACGATCCGATCGGCGACAATGCCACCGCGGACGGCCGTGCGCTGAACCGCCGGGTCGAGATCTACCTGTACGCGGTCAAGCAATAAGGAGTTCGTCATGAGCATGTTTCCCCCTGCCCGCATCGGCACGGACATTGCGGTCGCCGCCTTGTCCGGTTGGCAGGCCGTCGCGATGCGCGACGCCATCGAGAAGCGCTTTCGCTTCGCCAATTTCAACGCCGCTTTTGGTTTCATGGCGCGGGTAGCCATGTTCGCCGAAAAGCTGAATCATCACCCCGAGTGGACCAACGTCTACAACCGCGTCGACGTGACGTTGACGACGCACGACGCGGGCGGGGTCACGGAACTGGATGTGCGCATGGCGCAATTCATGGACGAGGCGGCGGCGCAGATGGGGGCCACCGCGCCGAAGGCGGCCTGAGCCGGGCCCCCTCAGTTGGCGCGCGGTGCGCGGCGGGCTGGCAGGGAAGGGGGCACGCAATAAAAAAACCCGCCTGAAAAGGCGGGTTTTTTTGCAGGCGCGCAGCTCAGTTGCGCACGTAGTAGATGCGCATGGCCTGCTGCTTCTGGGCGCCGTCCATGACGCGCAGTACCACGACCTTGGGCGTGAAGCCGTCGGGCAGCTTCAACTGGCCCAGCGCATAGTCGTAGCGGTCGACGTTGAGCGCGGGGCCTTCCGGGGTGACGGTGGCGACCCGGCCGTTGGGGTAGCTGCCGTCGATGGAGAAGGTCAGGGTGCCCTTGAACGGCGCGCCGGTGCGCTCTTCGCGCATCACCAGCACCTGGTAGTCCAGTTGGCCGGGGGCGCGCTTGAAGGTGGCCGAGCGGATGCCCAGGTTGCCGCCGCGGGGGTCGGGCGGCATGGCGTCCTGGAACAGCACCAGTTCCTTGTTCTGCGTTTCCAGCTTGGCGCGGGCGTCGGCCAGTTCGGCGGTCAGTTTTTCGTGGCCGGACTTGTTGGCGTCGCGCTGCTGCGTGGCTTCTTCGAGCTGGCTTTGCAGGCGCTGGTTTTCCAGCTTGGATGCGCTCAGTTCGCTATGCAACTGCTCGGATTGCTCGACGGTCAGGCGTTGCGGGCCGTAGTTGGTTTGCAGGAAGAGCACGCCGCCCGCGCCCAGGGCGATGCCCACCAGCAGCAGGACCAGCCAGCGCGGCATGCGGCGCGTGCGTTGGCCGGGTTGGTATACGGAGGGCTTGAATACGGCCCGTTGTGATCTTCCGAACATCCCCATTCCTAGAAAACTTCCTGTGTGTTGCCCGGCTGCGCGCTGCGCGCGCCAGCCAAAGCGTCAGAGAATACCCGGTTAACCGGGGCGTGGGGCGCGCGGACAAGCCTCGTTGCGCACCTTGATATTGTGAAATATGTGGACATTGGCCGGGGCTTACGCCGCGCGGGCAGCAAGCTGCGCATCGAGGTCGGCCAACCGTTGGGGAGTGCCGACGTCGGTCCATTGACCGGTGTGGCGTGCGCCGCGAACCCTGTCCTGCTCCATGGTTTGCCGGAGCAGCGGCGCCAGTTTCGCGACCGTGCCGCGGGAAATGCCCGCGAACAGGCTGGGATGGTAGACGCCCATGCCTGAATAGGTCAAACGGGGCTCGCCGTGGTCGTGCACCCGTCCGCCCGGTTCCAGCACGAAATCGCCCCCCGGGTGGTGGGCCGGGTTGTCGACCATCAGGATCCAGGCGCCGTCCTGCGGCAGTCCGGCGGCCAGGGCGGGCGCCGCGGCCACGTCCCAGTCGCACCAGATATCCCCGCTGATCACCAGAAACGGGGCCGGACCGAGCAGCGGCAGCGCCTGGGCGATGCCGCCGGCCGTTTCCAGGGCGGCGCCTTCGGGCGAATACTGAATCCGCACGCCAAAGCGCGCGCCGTCGCCCAGGGTCTGTTCGATTTCATGGCCCAGCCAGGCGTGGTTGATCACCACCTCGTGGATGCCGGCCGCCGCCAGGCGTTCAAGGTGCCAGACGATCAGGGGCTTGCCGCCGACCGGCAACAGCGGCTTGGGCAGCCGGTCGGTCAGCGGGCGCATGCGTTCGCCGCGTCCCGCGGCCAGGATCATGGCGCGCATCAGAAGGTGTATCCGACGCTGACCTGGCGGTCGTCCAGCTTGTCCAGGAGGCGCAAGAGGGGCGTGAAGACGCCGTAGCGCTGGGCCACCTGGCGCACGTAGCCATTCACCCGCGGCATGTGGGCCAGGTAATGGGCCTTGCCGTCGCGGTGGTTCAGGCGCGCAAACACGCCCAGGATGCGCAGGTTGCGCTGCAAGCCCATCCATTCGTAGGCGCGGTGGAATTCGGCGAAGTCGGCATCGACGGGCAGCCCGGCCGCGCGCGCCATTTCCCAGTAGCGGATGGCCCAGTCCAGTTGCTGGGGTTCTTCCCAGGTGGTGCGGGCATCGGTGACCAGCGACGCCAGGTCATAGGTGATGGGGCCGGCCAGGGCGTCCTGGAAGTCGATCACCCCCGGATTGGGGCCGTATTGCGGCTGATCGCAGACCATCAGGTTGGGCGAGTGGAAGTCGCGATGCACCAGCACGGTGGGCTGGCCGCCATTGCTGGCTGAGAGCAGGGCGAAGATCTTTTCCAGTGACTGCGCGGTCTTGTCGTCGATCGTGATGCCATGGTGCTTTTGCACATACCACTCTGGGAACAGTTTGAGTTCGTCGGCCAGCCGCGAGGTGTCGTAGGTTGCCAGGCCCGCCGTGGACGCCTGCTGCAGCCGTACCAGGGCGGCCAGGGCGTCACGGTACAGCGATTGCAGGCGGGCGTCGTCCAGGCCGTCCTGGATGCGCTGGTAATAGGTTTGCTCGCCCAGGTCGGACAGGAGCAGCAGGCCCAGGTCCAGGTCCTGCGCCAGGACGGCGGGCACGTTCAGGCCGGCGTCGCGCAGCAGTTGCCCCACGTGCAGGAACGGGCGGCAGTCTTCATGCTGGGGCGGGGCGTCCATGACAATCAGGGTGCGGCCGGCGGCGTCCAGGCGGAAATAGCGGCGGAAACTGGCGTCGGCCGAGGCGGGACGCAGCGTGTCCAGCGCCAGGCCCAGCGCGGCGGGCAGGCCTGCCAGCCAGCCGCGGATCTGCGCCAGGCGGGGGTCGTGATCGTTTTTCAAGGAAGATCCGTGTCAGAAGGGCAATATTGCTGAAAATTGGGTTCCGCGCACATAAGGCTGGGCGTCTGGCGCGGCTTCTCTATAATACCGGCTCGTTTCCGTTAGCATTGGCCCTCGTTGGGCGCCTTTGCCTGGTTCCCCCATCGTAAAAAAGGGCTGTTTTCACTCGTGCGCAAGGTTCGGTGGTTGATCCTATCTGCTATCAGCGTCGCCGGGGCCGCTCAGGCCCAGGGCAGCCAGGGTTCGGCTCCCTCATCGACGTCGATCACCGCGGCTCCCGAGCTGCGCACGTCCCCCGGGCTGCGGATACACCGCCTGCCCGACGGGAACATCCCCGCCTATATGGAGGCGGACACCATCGAGGGTGATCCGGATTCCGACCTGACCCTGACCGGGGCGGCGCAGGTGCGCCGCATCGACGGCGTGATCAAGGGCGACCGGATCAACTACCGCAAGGACACCGGCGAGGTCGACGTCCAGGGCAACGCGCGCATGATGCGCGACGGCACCCTGGTGACCGGCCCGAACGCCAAGTTCAACGTCGACAAGTATTCCGGCGAAGTCGAAAAGCCCAACTTCTGGCTGGGCGCCACGGGCGGCTTCGCGGTGGCCGACAAAGCGGACATTTTCAGCAAGTCGCAGATGCGGCTGCACACTGTCACCTATAGCGGCTGCGCCTGCGAGACCCCGTCCTGGTACATCAAGGCCAATACGGTGGACATCGACTTCGACGAAAACGAAGGCGTGGCCCGCAATGGCGTGCTGTACTTCAAGGACGTGCCGATCCTGGCCTCGCCCTACATGACCTTCCCGGTCAAGAAAGAGCGCAAGTCGGGCTTCCTGATCCCGACCTACGGCACCACCAGCAAGGGCGGCTTCGATTTCTCGCTGCCGTACTACCTGAACATCGCGCCCAATTACGACGCTACCATTCAGCCGCGCTACTTCTCCAAGCGCGGCCTGCAACTGGGCGGCGAATTCCGGTACCTGGGATCCAGCTACGCGGGCAGCATCTACGGCGCCTACCTGCCCAACGACAACGACACCGGCAACGACCGCTGGATGTACTGGTGGCGCCACCAGCAGTTGTTCACCAATGGCTTCTACGCGGACTGGGACGTGGCCAAGGTGTCGGATAACGACTACTTCCGCGATATTTCTCAGCTTGGTCTGAACCAGTCGTCCACCACCTATCTGCCGCAGCGCGCGCGGGTGGGCTGGGCGTCTAACTACTGGAGCGCCTACGCCCAGGTCTACAAGTACCAGACGCTGCAGGATCCGAACGCGCTGCTGACGCCGCCGTACGACAAGGAACCGGAACTGTATCTGCGCGGCGCCCGCTACGATTGGGGTGGCTTCGACGCGGAATGGGTCTCCACGGCCGTGCGTTTCAGTCAGCCGCTGTTGCTGGGCAAGCGCAACGGCCCGAACGGCGATCGCCTGCAGACGTATCCGACGGTTTCCTACCCGATCGTTCGTCCCGGCTGGTTCGTGATCCCCAAGGTCGGCGTCAACTACACCCAGTACCAGACCAGTTGGTACAACGGCGACTACCTGGGCCTGAATGCCGGCACCGCCAACGCCGGCACCTCGGTGGGTTACCCGCGTTCGCAATCGCGCACGGTGCCCATCATGTCGCTGGACACCGGCTTGATCTTCGAGCGCGACACCACGCTGTTCGGCAAGGCGTCGACGCAGACCCTGGAGCCCCGCTTGTACTACCTGCGCGTGCCGTATCGCGACCAGTCCAAGATTCCGGTCTATGACACGTCGCTGTCCGACTTCAGCTTCTCGCAGGCCTTTGAAGAAAATATCTATTCGGGCGGCTGGGACCGCATTTCCAACGCCAACCAACTGACGGCCGCGTTGACCACGCGCTGGCTCGATGCGTCCACCGGCTTCGAGCGCGCCTCGCTGGCCGTGGCGCAGCGGCTGTACTTCGCCGACCAGCAGGTGACCCTGCCAGGCGAGACGCCGCGCGAAAACGTGCGTTCCGACTTCCTGGTGGGCGCCAGCGCCGCGCTGACCGATACGTTCTCCACCGACGTGGCCGCGCAGTACAACCCCTACGACAACCGCTGGTCGCGCACGCTCCTGAGTGGCCGCTGGTCGCCGCAGCGCCTGACCACGATTGCGCTGGCCTATCGCTACCAGCGTGATCCGCAGACCGGCGTACAGTATCAGCCGCAAGGCCAGAACCAGATCAGCCTGGCAGTGCAGTGGCCGTTCACCAAGCGCTGGTATGGCGTGGGCCGGGTCGACTACTCGCTGCGCAACGGGCCTTCCAGCACGGTGTCCGGCACCACGGATTCCCCACGTGTCACGCAGGCCATTGCCGGCCTCGAATACAAGGGCGATTGCTGCTGGGTTGGTCGGATGGTGTTCCAGCGTTATGCCGTGTCCGCCACCGACGCCAATACGGCGCTGTTTTTCCAGCTTGAGTTGACCGGACTGGGTTCCCTGGGAACCGATCCGATGAACCTGCTGAACAGAAGTATCCCCGGTTACTCGCGCATCACTCCGCCTGTTCCTACCGGGACCACATTTGAAAGGTATGAATGATGCGTAGGTTGCACTCTCTGCGTCGCTTCTCCAGCAACGCGCTGTTGCTGGCCGTTTGCGCCGCTTTCTCCGCCGCGCACGCGGTGGAGCCGACCGGCAAGGGCGCCAGGAACGCGCCCGCCGCTGCGCAGAAGGCCGCGCCGCCCGCCGCCGGCGAGCAGTTCGTCGACGGCATCGCGGCCGTGGTCGACAAAGATGTGATCACCCTGCGCGAGCTGCGCGAGGCCTCGCTGCGCATCGCCGGCGAGCTCAAGGCGCGTGGCATCCAGGTGCCCGACGACAAGACGTTGCAGCATCAGGTGTTGCAACGCCTCATCATGGAACGCGTGCAGCGCCACGAGGCCGATCGCATGGGCATCCGGGTCGACGACGCCCAGGTGGACCAGGCCATCAAGACCATCTCCGAGCGCAACAAGATCAGCGTGGCGCAACTGCGCCAGGAAATCGAAAAGTCCGGCACGACCTGGGACAGCTACCGCAAGTCGCTGCGCGACGAGATCCGTTCCGACCGCCTGCGCCAACGCGCGGTGGACTCGAACATCGTGATCTCCGACGCCGAAGTGGACGCTTTCCTGAAGGACCAGCGCCGCAACCCGGCGTTTGCCGCCGGCGCCCAGCCGCAGCAACAGGCCGCGCCGCAGGCGCAGCCCGAAGCCGCGCCCGAACAGGCCGCCGCGCCGGCTGGCCCGATGCTCTACGCCGTGGCGCAGATCCTGGTGCGCGTGCCGGAAGGCTCGTCGTCCGAGCAACTGGCCGCGTTGCGCAAGAAGGCCGAAGGCCTGCTCGCCGCGGCCAAGCGTGGCGACGACTTCGCCAGCCTGGCTGCCGCCAATTCCGATGGCCCCGAGGCGTTGCAGGGCGGCGTCATGGGCGTGCGCCCGCTGGATGGCTGGCCCGATCTGTTCGCCAAGGCCCTCGCCAATATGCAGAAAGGCCAGGTCAGCACGCTGCTGCAAAGCGGCAACGGCTTTCATATCCTGAAGGTCATGGATCGTGGCACCGCGCAACCCGCGCCCAGCCGCACGGCCCGCGCGCCTGCGCCCACCCCGGCGCCGCAACCGCGTCCGCAACCCCAGGCGCAAGCGCCGCAGGGGCCGGTGGAAGTGATGCAGACCCACGCGCGCCACATCCTGATCAAGACGTCCACCGTCATGAGCGACGAGCTTGCCCGCCAGCGCCTGGAGCAGGTGCGCCAGCGCCTGGTGGCCGGCGACGCCAAGTTTGCGGACATGGCGCGCCAGTACTCGCAGGACGGGACCGCGCCGCAAGGCGGCGATCTGGGCTGGCTCAATCCCGGCGAAACCGTGCCGCCTTTCGAGGCTGCCATGAACGCGCTCAAGCCGGGCGAGATCAGTCAGCCCATCCAGACGCCTTTCGGCTGGCATCTGATCCAGGTTGAAGAACGCCGCCAGCATGACGCCACCGACGACCTGGCCCGCATGAAGGCCCGCCAGATCCTGTTCGAGCGCCGTGCTCAACCCGCTTTTGAAGATTGGCTTGATCAACTGCGCGCCCAGGCGTATGTGGACAACCGCCTTGAAAAGCAGGACCGCATCAACCAGAACAACCGCTGATCGCAGCCCGGGCTTGACATGTCTTCACACCAGGCGCGCAAGCGCTTTGGCCAGAACTTCCTGACCGACGAGAGCGTGGTCGAGTCCATCGTCCGGGCGGTTGGCCCCGCCCGCGACGATACCGTGGTCGAAATCGGCCCCGGCCTGTCGGCCCTGACCCGGCCGCTGCTCGAACGGCTGAACCACCTGACCGCGGTTGAAATCGACCGCGATCTGGCGGCCCGCCTGCGCAAGCAGTTCGAGGCGGATCGCCTGACCGTGGTCGAAGCCGACGCGCTGACGGTGGATTTCTCGCAGTTCGGCAGCAACCTGCGGGTGGTGGGCAACCTGCCCTACAACATCTCCAGCCCGCTGCTGTTTCACCTGATGACCTGGGCCGACCACGTCCGCGACCAGCATTTCATGCTGCAGCGGGAAGTGATCGACCGCATGGTGGCGCAGGCCGGCAGCGGCGATTTCAGCCGCCTGTCCGTGATGCTGCAGTCGCGTTACCGCATGCACAAGCTGTTCGACGTGCCGCCCGAGGCTTTTGATCCCCCGCCCAAGGTGGTGTCCGCCATCGTGCGCATGGTGCCGCTGCCGGCGGACCGGCTGCGGCCGGTCAGCGAGCGTGCCTTCGAGACCGTGGTGGCACGGGCCTTTTCGCAGCGCCGCAAGATGCTGCGCCGGGTGATGGCCGACTGGGCGCCGCAGGTGCCCTGGGAGGCGCTGGACATCGCGCCGACCGCCCGCGCCGAAGATATCTCGGTGGATCGCTATATCCGGCTGTCGGATGCGCTGGTCCAGGCCGGCGTCTTGCAAGGCGGTTGATTCCGTCCGTCGCGCCATCAGGAAAGCCCGCGTCGAGCGGGCTTTTTTTCGTGCAGAGCAAATGCGTGGCTACAGCATGCGCTTTTGCGCCGCCATCCACAGCTGCATGACATCGCGCGCGCGGTCATGCAGCAGGCGTTCGGCATCGTTCAGGGCCTGCTGCAGCGTGATGGGGCCGGGGGCCAGGCTGAACGCGGCGCTGATGCCGCCGGCGTGCAGGGCTTCGTAGCCTTCGCCCAGCGAGCCGGCCAGGGCCACCACCGGCACGCCGGCCTGGCGGGCGATGCGGGCCACGCCGGCCGGGGTCTTGCCGCGCAGGGTCTGCGCGTCCATCCGGCCTTCGCCGGTGAAGGCCAGCGTGGCGCCTTCCATCGCCGCCGCCAGGCCGCCGAGTTCGGCCACGATGTCGACGCCGGGCCGGAAGTGCGCGTTGAGAAAGGTCTTGGCGGCAAAGCCCAGGCCACCCGCCGCGCCCGCGCCGGCCTCGTGGCGGCGGTCGACGCCCAATTGGCGCGCGCAGACATCGGCGAAGTGCGACAGCATGCCGTCCAGCGTTTCCACCTGTTCGGGCGTAGCGCCTTTCTGCGGACCGAAGACCTGGGAGGCGCCCTGCGCGCCGCACAGGGGATTGTCGACGTCGGAGGCGATGTCGATGCGGATCCTGGCAAGGCGGGGATCGAGTCCATGCGTGTCGATGCTGGCCAGTTGGCCCAGCGCGCCGCCGCCGGGCGGCAGGCTGCGGCCTTCTTTGTCGAGCAGCCGCAGCCCCAGCGCGGTGAGCATGCCGGCGCCTGCGTCGTTGGTGGCGGATCCGCCCAGGCCCAGGATGATGCGTTCGGCGCCGGCGTCCAGCGCCGCCAGGATCAACTCGCCCACGCCGTGGCTGCTGGCGCGCATCGGGTCGCGCTTGGACGGCGCGATCAGTTCCAGGCCCGCCGCCGCAGCCATTTCAATGACGGCGGTGCCGTCGTCGAGCAGGCCCCAGCCGGCGTCGACCTTGTGGCCCAGTGCGTCGTTGACGGTGCGCTGACGCGCCTGGCCGCCGGCCGCCGCCAACACCGCCTGCACGGTGCCTTCGCCGCCGTCGGCCATCGGGATGCACACCGTCTGCGCGCCGGGACAGGCGGCCTTGACGCCGCGTGCAATGGCCGCGGCCGCATCGGGCGCGGACACGCTTTCTTTGAAAGAGTCGGGGGCGATAACGATTTTCACGGCGGCGGTCACGGTCGGTGGGTGTCAGGGTGTTGACCATGATACCCGCGTGTTCGCGGGGCGGCGTACCATAGCGCTTTCGTTGTTCATGTGAGAGTGGATCGCCATGCCTGTATTGCGCCGCACCAAAATTGTCGCCACCCTGGGCCCGTCGACGTCGACCCCCGAACGCATCGACGCCATGATCAAGGCGGGCCTGGATGTGGCTCGGCTGAACTTCTCGCACGGCAGCCCCGAGGATCACCGCGAGCGCGCCCGCCTGGTGCGCGAGTCCGCCGCGCGTCAGGGCCGCTTCGTCGCCATCATGGGCGACCTGCAGGGTCCCAAGATCCGCATTGCGCGTTTCACCGACAAGCTGGTGCAGCTGCAGGTGGGCCAGCCGTTCACGCTGTCGCGCGTCTATCCCAAGGACGCCGGCACGGCCAGCATCGTGGGCATCGACTACCCCGAGCTGGTGCAGGACTGCCGCGTGGGCGACGAGTTGCTGCTCGATGACGGCCGTGTGGTGCTGGTGGTGGACAAGGTCGACGGCGACGAGGTCCACACCACCGTCACCGTGGGCGGCCCGCTGTCGAACAACAAGGGCATCAACCGGCGCGGCGGCGGCCTGTCGGCGCCCAGCCTGACCGACAAGGACCGGGTCGACATCAAGCTGGCCGCCGACATGAAGCTGGACTTTGTTGCGGTGTCGTTCCCGCGCTACGGCAGCGACATCGACGAGGCGCGCGAGCTGTTGCGCGCGGCGGGCAGCGACGCGTGGATCATCGCCAAGATCGAACGCGCCGAGGCCGTGGCCGACGACGAGGCGCTGGATGCGCTGATCCGTGCCAGCGATGGCGTGATGGTGGCGCGCGGCGACCTGGGCGTGGAAGTGGGCGATGCAGAACTGGTCGGCATCCAGAAGCGCATCATCCAGCACGCGCGCACGCTGAACAAGGTGGTGATCACCGCGACCCAGATGATGGAGTCGATGATCTCCAGCCCGATCCCCACGCGCGCAGAAGTCTCCGACGTAGCCAACGCCGTGCTGGACTACACCGACGCGGTGATGCTGTCGGCCGAGAGCGCCTCGGGTGCGTATCCGGTCGAGACCGTGCAAGCCATGGCGCGCGTGTGCCTGGGCGCCGAAAAGCACCCCACCAGCACCCAGTCGCACCATCGCCTGGGCGAGACCTTCACGCGCTGCGATGAGACCATCGCACTGGCGGCGATGTACGCGGCCAACCATTTCCCGGGCGTCAAGGCGATCATCGCGCTGACCGAAAGCGGCCACACGCCGTTGATCATGTCGCGCATCCGTTCGGGCGTGCCGATCTACTGCTACAGCCCCCACAGCGTCACGCAGAACCGCGTGACCATGTTCCGTGGCGTCTACACCATCCCGTTCGCGCCGTCCGACTACGAGCCGGCGGACCTGAGCAACGCGGCCATCGACGAACTGAAAAAGCGCAATCTGGTCAAGGAAGGCGACTGGGTCATCCTGACCAAGGGCGATTTCTATCGCGATAGCGGCGGCACCAACGGCATGAAGATCCTGCTGGTGGATTGATCCACGCGCGCTGGCCGCCGGCGGCCGCTCAGCCGAAGAACCAGTAGCACACGCCGATGGCCGCCAGCACGCCGGCCAGGTCGGCGACCAAGGCGCAGCCGACCGCATGGCGCGCGCGCAGAATGCCTACCGAACCGAAGTACACGGCCAGCACATAGAAGGTGGTTTCGGTGCTGCCTTGCATCACTGCTGCCAGCAGCGCCGGGAAGCTGTCCACGCCGAAGTGCGCCATGGTTTCGAGCATCATGGCGCGCGCCGCGCTGCCCGAAAACGGCTTGACCAGCGCGGTGGGCAGCGCGTCGACAAAGCGCGTGTCCCAGCCCGCGTGCGCGGCGACCCAGCGGATGCCATCGAGCAGGAAATCCAGCGCGCCCGAGGCGCGCAGCACCCCTACCGCGCACAGCATCGCCACCAGGTAGGGCAGCAGGCTCCTGGCGATGTCGAAGCCTTCCTT
>NZ_JAELTJ010001392.1 GCF_016428805.1 Achromobacter sp. ASV32 | reverse complement strand
CCCCCCCCCCCCCCCCCCCCCCCCCCCCCCCCCCCCCCCCCCCCCCCCCCCCCCCCCCCCCCCCCCCCCCCCCCCCCCCCCCCCCCCCCCCCCCCCCCCCCCTTTTACACGCACAAGACGGCATACGAGATCGGTTATTAGGTCTCGTGGGCTCGGAGATGTGTATAAGAGACAGGGTTTGTACCCCCATCCGCTGCCGCATGGCCTGGGCTTCGAGGGCGCGGGCGTGGTCACCGCCGTGGGCGCCGACGTCAAGCATCTGAAAAAGGGCGACCGCGTCGCGTATGGCCAAAGCCCGCTG
>NZ_JAELTJ010001391.1 GCF_016428805.1 Achromobacter sp. ASV32 | reverse complement strand
CCCCCCCCCCCCCCCCCCCCCCCCCCCCCCCCCCCCCCCCCCCCCCCCCCCCCCCCCCCCCCCCCCCCCCCCCCCCCCCCCCCCCCCCCCCCCCCCCCCCCCCTTTACAAGCAGACGACGGCATACGCGATCGGTTATTAGGTCTCGTGGGCTCGGAGATGTGTATAAGAGACAGGCCTTGCGCACTATGTTCAAGCCCGTTCTCATCGCCGCCGCCACGCTGGCCCTGGCCCCGCAGTTCGCTTGGGCGCACGCCCATCTGAAGCAGGCCACGCCCGCA
>NZ_JAELTJ010001390.1 GCF_016428805.1 Achromobacter sp. ASV32 | reverse complement strand
CCCCCCCCCCCCCCCCCCCCCCCCCCCCCCCCCCCCCCCCCCCCCCCCCCCCCCCCCCCCCCCCCCCCCCCCCCCCCCCCCCCCCCCCCCCCCCCCCCCCCCCCCCCCCCCCCCCCCCCCCCACACCACCACAACCGCATCGTCGTCGGCAGCGTCAGATGTGTATAAGAGACAGGTGGTGGACAGCCGTACCCCCGAGGAATTTCATAACTTCACGCTGCCGTTCTCGCACAGCCTGCCAGGCGCCGAGCTGGTCTACCGCATCCGCGAACTGGCGCCGGACCCCGAGACCTTCGTGGTG
>NZ_JAELTJ010001389.1 GCF_016428805.1 Achromobacter sp. ASV32 | reverse complement strand
CCCCCCCCCCCCCCCCCCCCCCCCCCCCCCCCCCCCCCCCCCCCCCCCCCCCCCCCCCCCCCCCCCCCCCCCCCCCCCCCCCCCCCCCCCCCCCCCCCCCCCTTTTCCAAGCAGAAGACGGCATACGCGATCGGTTATTAGGTCTCGTGGGCTCGGAGATGTGTATAAGAGACAGGTGGATTCCATGGTCGAGTGGGTCGATGTGCAGAAGTTCATGCTGCGACCCTACGGGCATTGGCCGGTGCTCATCGGCTATGACCCGTCGCTGTCAGGCGATTCCGCCGGCTGCGTGGTGCTGGCC
>NZ_JAELTJ010001388.1 GCF_016428805.1 Achromobacter sp. ASV32 | reverse complement strand
TTGTCCGACGTGGCCCTGACCCAGCAACTGGCCAGCAGCGGCATCGTCCTGGCCCGCCGCACCGTCTCCAAGTACCGCGGGCAACTGCGCCTTCCGCCAGCCGAACTCCGCCGGGCGCACTAGGGCCTGTCTCTTATACACATCTCCGAGCCCACGAGACCTAATAACCGATCGCGTATGCCGTCTTCTGCGTGTAAAAGGGGGGGGGGGGGGGGGGGGGGGGGGGGGGGGGGGGGGGGGGGGGGGGGGGGGGGGGGGGGGGGGGGGGGGGGGGGGGGGGGGGGGGGGGGGGGGGGGGGGG
>NZ_JAELTJ010001387.1 GCF_016428805.1 Achromobacter sp. ASV32 | reverse complement strand
CCCCCCCCCCCCCCCCCCCCCCCCCCCCCCCCCCCCCCCCCCCCCCCCCCCCCCCCCCCCCCCCCCCCCCCCCCCCCCCCCCCCCCCCCCCCCCCCCCCCCCTTTTTCACGCACAAGACGGCATACGCGATCGGTTATTAGGTCTCGTGGGCTCGGAGATGTGTATAAGAGACAGGCCCACGCCCTTGAACGAGGCCAGCGCGTCGCAGATCGCGTCGTCGGCCACGCCCAGCTCGGTGGCCACGGCAATCGCCGCCAGCGCATTGCGCACGTTGTGCAGGCCTGGCAGGTTCAGCACCAC
>NZ_JAELTJ010001386.1 GCF_016428805.1 Achromobacter sp. ASV32 | reverse complement strand
CCCCCCCCCCCCCCCCCCCCCCCCCCCCCCCCCCCCCCCCCCCCCCCCCCCCCCCCCCCCCCCCCCCCCCCCCCCCCCCCCCCCCCCCCCCCCCCCCCCCCCCTTTTCACGCAGAAGACGGCATCCGAGATCGGTTATTAGGTCTCGTGGGCTCGGAGATGTGTATAAGAGACAGGTACAGGCCTTGCAGCTCCGAGATGCGCAGCACGGCATTCCACGAACCTTCGCGGGTCTGCGCGTCTTGCGGCAGCAGCGACATCTGCAGGTTCACGTCCAGCATGCGCGCGGTGTTCTCGGCGCG
>NZ_JAELTJ010001385.1 GCF_016428805.1 Achromobacter sp. ASV32 | reverse complement strand
CCCCCCCCCCCCCCCCCCCCCCCCCCCCCCCCCCCCCCCCCCCCCCCCCCCCCCCCCCCCCCCCCCCCCCCCCCCCCCCCCCCCCCCCCCCCCCCCCCCCCCCTTTTCAACCACAAGACGGCATACGAGATCGGTTATTAGGTCTCGTGGGCTCGGAGATGTGTATAAGAGACAGGCCTACATCTTCATCGACAACGCACAGACGCCGCCCGGCTATTCGATGCTCATCAACCGCTGAATGCTGACAAGGCACGGCCAAGGACGCCCTGGATGCCCGCATTTTCACGAGGCTGGACATGTC
>NZ_JAELTJ010001384.1 GCF_016428805.1 Achromobacter sp. ASV32 | reverse complement strand
CCCCCCCCCCCCCCCCCCCCCCCCCCCCCCCCCCCCCCCCCCCCCCCCCCCCCCCCCCCCCCCCCCCCCCCCCCCCCCCCCCCCCCCCCCCCCCCCCCCCCCCTTTCCACGCAGAAGACGGCATACGCGATCGGTTATTAGGTCTCGTGGGCTCGGAGATGTGTATAAGAGACAGGCGGCGGCGCGGTGCTATCGGCGATGCAGCAGATGAACATCGGCGAGCGCAATGGCCAATTCGTCCTGAACTACCTGAAGACGGAAGGCATTCCGGTCAAGGCACAGGACCTGGGCGATGTGCATG
>NZ_JAELTJ010000155.1 GCF_016428805.1 Achromobacter sp. ASV32 | reverse complement strand
GGGTAGACCGAACCCAGGTCGATGGTCAGCAGGTCGGCTGGCACCGCGTACAGCGGCCATTGGTAGTTACCGCCCTGGCGGCGCGAGCCGCGCACCAGGGGTTCGTAGTAGCCGGTGACGGTGTTGGTCGCCGGCTTGCCGTCAGGGGCGTTCAGGCGCCAGGGTTGCAGGTAGGTCTGCAAAAAGCGGCGCACGCCCTCGATGTCGGTGGCGGCGGGCGCGCGGGCCGGATCGGCCGCGGCCGCGCAGACCGGCTGCCAGGCGCGCGGCGCGGCGCGGGCCGGCGCGGCCAGGTTGCCGCTGGTCGGGCGCATCAGCCCCTTGCAGTTGCGCAGGAACAAAGGCCAGAACTGAGCGAGGTCGTCGTTGGTCCAGCCCGGCATCTCGGCCCAGGTGGCCGCCTTGAACTTGCCCGCCAGGGCGCGCGGCGGGGTATCGGGCAGCGCCGACAGCGCGGGCACCACCAGGGGACCGTCGACGGACGGGGTGCGCGGGCCGGACGGGCCCGGCTGGCCGGAATCGGGGGGGACCTCGGAGGTCGTGCTGCAGGCCGCCAACAGAACGGACAGCACGGACAGACTAAGAATGCGCTTCATGAGCAGATGGAAAACCGTACAACGTGTGGCCGCGCCCCGGTCAATGCAGGGTGCGCGGCATGGCCAGGACGAATTCGGAGATCGGCACTTCGAACGGAATGCCGTTCTCGCCGACGCAATGGTAGGTGCCGCGCATGGTGCCCACCGGCGTGGGCAGGGGACAGCCGCTGGTGTATTCGAAGGTCTCGCCCGGTGCCAGCAGCGGTTGCTGCCCCACGACCCCCAGCCCGCGCACTTCCTGCACACGCTGGTTGCCATCGGTGATAATCCAGTGGCGGCTGATCACCTGGGCCGGATGTTCACCGGTATTGGTGATGCGCACGGTATAGGCGAACACGAACTGCTGCTCGCCAGGATCGGACTGTTCTGGCACGAAGCGCGGAGAGACGGAGACGCTAAGGTCGTAAGGTTTCACAGCCCTTCCCTGTGTGACACGCTCAAACTGCAATAATGGCACATTATGCCTTCCCCAACCCCGAACATCATGTCTACGTCCTCCACCCGCATTACCCCCAGCATCCTGTCCGCCGACTTCGCCCGCCTGGGCGAGGAAGTCCGTAACGTCGTGGCCGCCGGCGCCGACTGGATCCACGTCGACGTGATGGACAACCACTATGTGCCCAACCTGACCATCGGCCCGATGGTCTGTGCGGCGATCCGTCCCCATGTGTCCGTCCCGATCGACGTGCACCTGATGGTCGAGCCGGTGGACGCCCTGGTGCCCATGTTCGCCAGCGCCGGCGCCAACTACATCAGCTTCCACCCGGACGCCAGCCGCCACGTCGACCGCACGCTGTCCCTGATCCGCGAAAACGGCTGCAAGGCCGGCCTGGTGTTCAACCCCGCCACCCCGCTGTCCTACATGGACTACGTGATGGACAAGATCGACCTGGTGCTGATCATGTCGGTCAACCCCGGCTTTGGCGGCCAGAGCTTCATTCCCGCCACCCTGACCAAGCTGCGCGAGGCCCGCGCCAGGATCGACGCCTGGATGCAGGCCGGCGGCCAGGAAATCATGCTGCAGGTGGACGGCGGCGTAAAAATCGACAACATCGCTGAAATCCGCCGCGCCGGCGCCGACACCTTCGTGGCCGGCTCGGCCATCTTCGGCAAGCCCGACTACGCCGGCATCATCACGGCCATGCGCGAACAGATCGCCATCGGCGAAACCACCGCCATCTGAGGAACGCCATGACCGCCTTTCGCGCCGCGCTGCTGGATCTGGACGGCACACTGCTGGATTCCATCCCCGACCTGGCCTTCGCGGCCAACGCCATGCGGGTGGAACTGGGCATGATCTCGCTGCGCGAGGACGTCGTGGCCACCTTCGTCGGCAAGGGGGTGGACAATCTGGTGCGCCGCAGCCTGGCGGGCAGCCTGGACGCCGCCGACCCGTCGCCGGAAGATTTCGAGCGCGCGCGCGAAGCCTTCTATCGCCATTACCACCTGGTCAACGGCGAACGCGCGCGGGTCTACCCGGGCGTCGTCGAGGGCTTGAAGCACATGCGCGACCAAGGCCTGAAGCTGGCCGTGGTGACCAACAAGCCCACCGAATTCACGCTGCCGCTATTGCAGCGCACGGGCCTGGCGGGCTTTTTCGACGCCGTGGTGTGCGGCGACACCTGCCCGCGCCGCAAGCCGGATCCGGACCAAGTGCTGCACGCCTGCGAACTGCTGGGCGTGACGGTGGATGAAACCGTCACCATCGGCGATTCCATCAACGACGCCCAGGCAGGCCGCAGCGCCGGCACCCAGGTGCTGGTGGTGCCTTACGGTTACAACGAGGGCCGTGACGTGCGCGAGCTGGATGTCGATGGTATAGTTGACACGCTTGTCAACGCCGCCCAGTGGGTGGCGCTCTGGAATCAGAACCAGAACGCCGCAAAAACCGCGGTCTGACCGACCCGAAATAAACCTGCAATACCGAATCCCTACCTGACCTGATGAACGTTTCCATCCAGAACCAAATGCTCGGCGCCTCGTGGCGCTGGTGGCGTTTGTCTTCCGGGTGGCGATGATTCCCTTCCCGGCCCTGGACGCGTACTCCACCGCCTAGCGCCGATACTGTGCAAAACACAGAGCCAAGCCCGGAACCAGTAACCTGGACCGGGCTTTTTGTTGTGTGCCCGGTCCCCAAGCAGACACCATTGCCCACGAGACCCGACATGACCGAAATCGAATTCAAAGCCCTCGCCGCGCAAGGCTACAACCGCATTCCCCTGGTGGCCGAGACCTACGCCGACCTGGACACCCCGCTGGGCATCTACCTGAAGCTGGCTCACGCCGGCCCCCTGGCCGGCCGCATGACCTGCCTGATGGAGTCGGTAGTGGGCGGCGAGCGTTTTGGCCGCTATTCGTTCATCGGCCTGCCGGCCCGCACCGTGATCCGCGCCAGCGGCACCCGCACCGAGGTGCTGCAGGACGGTCAGGTCACCGAAACCCACGACGGCGATCCGCTGGCCTTCATCGAACAGTACCAAAGCCGCTTCAAGGTCGCCCTGCGCCCCGGCATGCCGCGCTTCTGCGGCGGCCTGGCCGGCTATTTCGGCTACGACACCGTGCGCCACATCGAGCCGTGCCTGGGTCCGGCCGTCAAGCCCTTCCCGGCCGGCATGGAAGGCGGCACGCCCGACCTGATGCTGATGCACGTGGACGAACTGGTCATCGTCGACAACCTGGCCGGCCGCATCTACCTGATGGTGTACGCCGACCCCGCCCAACCCGAAAGCTACAGCCGCGCGCAACAGCGCCTGCACGACCTGCGCGCGCGCCTGCGACGCCCCGTGGAAATTCCCTACAGCCACGCCAGCATGCAGACCGAAGAGCGGCGCGATTTCAAGAAAGAAGACTATCTGGCGGCCGTGCACCGCGCCAAGGAACACATCGCCGCCGGCGACCTGATGCAGGTGCAGATCGGCCAGGTCATCGCCAAGCCCTTCCGCGATTCCCCGCTGTCCCTCTACCGCGCCCTGCGCTCGCTCAACCCTTCCCCCTACATGTACTTCTGGAACTTCGGTGATTTCCAGGTAGTGGGTGCATCGCCCGAGATCCTGGTGCGCCAGGAACGCGTGGTGGTCGACGGCGCGCCGAAGTCGCAGATCACCATCCGCCCGCTGGCCGGTACCCGCAAGCGCGGCGCCACGCCCGAGCAGGACGCCGCGCTGGCCGCCGAGCTGCGCGCCGACCCCAAGGAAGTGGCCGAACACGTGATGCTGATCGATCTGGCCCGCAACGACGTGGGCCGCGTGGCCGAGGTGGGCTCGGTCAAGGTCAGCGACACCATGGTCATCGAACGCTATTCGCACGTCATGCACCTGGTGTCCAACGTCACCGGCAACCTGAACCCCGGCATGAGCAGCATGGACGTGCTGCGCGCCTCGTTCCCGGCCGGCACGCTGACCGGCGCGCCCAAGGTCGAGGCCATGAAGATCATCGACGAGCTGGAACCCGTGCGCCGCGGCATCTACGGCGGCGCGGCCGGCTACCTCAGCTACGGCGGCGAGATGGACGTGGCCATCGCCATCCGCACCGGCGTCATCAAGGACGGCACGCTGTACGTGCAGGCCGCCGCCGGCATCGTCGCCGACTCCAACCCCGAAGCCGAATGGGCCGAGACCGAAGCCAAGGCCCGCGCGGTGCTGCGCGCTGCCGAGCAGGTGCAGCACGGCCTGGACGAACCCATCTGAGGCCCCGCGCGCCCGCCCCCACACCGCCCCGGACCGCGAGACGGCCCGCCTGGAGAAAAAAATGCTGTTGATGATTGATAACTACGATTCGTTTACCTACAACCTGGTCCAGTACTTCGGCGAACTCGGCGAAGACGTGCGCGTGGCGCGCAACGACCAGATCACGCTGGAAGAGATCGCCGCGCTGAACCCGGACCGCATCTGCGTGTCGCCCGGCCCGTGCTCGCCGGCCGAGGCGGGCATTTCCGTGCCGGTGATACAGACCTTCGCCGGCAAGAAGCCGATCCTGGGCGTGTGCCTGGGCCACCAGGCCATCGGCGCGGCCTATGGCGGCGACATCGTCCGCGCGCAGAAAATCATGCACGGCAAGACGGTGCAGATCTCGCATACCGGCACCGACCTCTTCACCGGCCTGCCGACGCCGTACACTGTCATTCGCTACAACTCGCTGACCATCGACCCGGCGACGCTACCCGACTGCCTGGCCGTGACCGCCACGGCGCCGGACGGCGACATCATGGGCGTGCGCCACAAGACGCTGCCCCTGTACGGAGTACAGTTCCACCCCGAATCCGTGCTCAGCGAACACGGCCACGCCCTGCTGCGCAATTTCCTGAACCTCGCCTAAGAAGGACGCACCGTGACGATCTCCCCCGCAGAAGCGCTGACGCGCTGCATCGAACACCGCGAAATTTTCCACGACGAAATGCTGCATCTGATGCGGCTGCTGATGCGCGGCGAAATGTCGCCGCAGATCGCCAGCGCGCTGCTGATGGGCCTGCGCGTCAAAAAGGAAACCGTGGGCGAAATCACGGCGGCCGCGCAGGTGATGCGCGAATTCGCCACGCCCGTGGTCACACCCAACCCCGAAGACCTGCTGGACATGTGCGGCACCGGCGGCGACGGCAGCCACACCTTCAATATCTCCACCACCGCCATGTTCGTGGCGGCGGCGGCCGGCGTGCCCATCGCCAAACACGGCAACCGCAGCGCCTCGTCCTCCAGCGGCAGCGCCGACGTGCTCGAAGCCCTGGGCGCCAACCTGGTGCTGACGCCCGAAGAAGTGGCCGAATGCATCCAGGCCACCGGCATCGGCTTCATGTTCGCCCCCGCGCATCATGGCGCCATGAAGAACGTGGCGGCAGTGCGCAAGGAACTGGCCGTGCGCACGATTTTCAACATCCTGGGGCCGCTGACCAACCCGGCCGGCGCCGCCAACCAGCTGATGGGCGTGTTCCATCCCGATCTGGTGGGCATCCAGGTGCGCGTGCTGGAACGCCTGGGGTCGCGCCACGTGCTGGTGGTGCACGGCAAGGACGGCATGGACGAAGCCTCGCTGGGCGGCGCCACGATGGTGGGCGAGCTCAAGGACGGCAAGGTCAGCGAGTACGAAATCCACCCCGAAGACTACGGGCTATCCATGATGTCCAATCGCAGCATCAAGGTGTCCAATCGCGAACAGTCGCGCGAACTTGTCATAGAGGCGCTGGACAATGTCGAGGGCACCGCCCGCGACATCGTCGCGCTGAATGCGGGTCTCGCCATCTACGCAGGCAATAAAGCCGATTCCATTCCCGCAGCCTTAGCGCTAGCATTTGAACTGATTTCCACCGGCGCGGCACGAGCCAAGCTGGAAGATTTCTGCGCATATACCCGGAAATTCCAGAAATGAACGATATTCTCGCGAAGATCCTCGCCGTCAAGGCCGAGGAAGTCGCCGCCGCTCGCCAGATGCGCAGCGAAGCCGAAGTCCTGCGCGAAGCGCAGGCGCGCCAGGACGTGCGCGGCTTTGCCCAGGCCATCGAAGACAAGATCTCGCAGGGCAAGGCCGGCGTCATCGCCGAAATCAAGAAAGCCTCGCCGTCCAAGGGCGTGCTGCGCGACACCTTTCAGCCCGCTGAAATCGCCTCGTCGTATGCCGTGCATGGCGCGGCCTGCCTGTCGGTGCTGACCGACGTGCAGTTCTTCCAGGGCTCGCACGACCACCTGCGCCAGGCGCGCGCCGCGTGCTCGCTGCCGGTGCTGCGCAAGGACTTCGTGATCGATCCCTACCAGATCATCGCCGCCCGCGCGATGGGCGCCGACTGCGTGCTGCTGATCGTGGCGGCGTTGTCCCCGTCGCAATTGCGCGACTACGAAACGCTGGCGATGGAACTGGGCATGGACGTGCTGGTGGAAGTGCACGACGCCCAGGAACTGGACGTGGCGCTGACGCTCAAGACGCCGCTGCTAGGCATCAATAACCGCAACCTGCGCACGTTTGAAACCAGCCTGCAGAACACGCTGGATCTCTTGCCCAGCATCCCCGCGGGCAAGCGCGTGGTCACGGAAAGCGGCATTCTCAAGGCCGAAGACGTCAAGCTTATGCGCCAGCACAAGGTCGACGCCTTCCTGGTGGGCGAAGCCTTCATGCGCGCCAAGGACCCGGGGGCCGAACTGGCCCGCCTGATCGGTTAAGACCGCCCCTGCGGCCACCCCAAGGCTGCCGCCCGCCGGTACAGCGTGCTGCGGTGCACGCCCAGCGCACGCGCCGCGGCGCTGACGTTGCCCGCGTGCGCGGCCAGGGCGTCGCGGATGGCGTCATCGGCAATCGCCTGCAACGTGACCGCGCTCGCGGCCATGGGCGTTGGCGCCGCTGCCGCGCCGCGGATCTCGGCCGGCAGCATCTCGCGATCGACCACGCCCGAGGCACCCGCCAGCACATGCAAGGTGCGTAGCACCGCGGCCAGCTGGCGATAGTTGCCGGGCCACCCGTACTGCGCCAGCGTGTCTTCGATCTCGCTCGGCAGCACGGGCCCCGCCCCCTGCGCGGCCCAGAGCGCGCGCAGCAGTTCACGCAGATCGGCACGCGCCCGCAGCGGTTCCAGTGTCACGGTGTATTCGGCGATACGGAAATACAGGTCGGGGCGCACCGGCGCATCCGGGCCATCATGCGCCAGCGGACGATGCGTGGCGCAGACCAGCGTGAAGTCCACCGCCACCGGCCGCGCCGCGCCCAGCGGCGAGACCTCGCGCGATTGCAGCACGCGCAGCAGGCGCGATTGCAGCGCCAGCGGCATATCGCCGATCTCGTCCAGGAACAGCACACCGCCATGCGCCTGCCGCAGCAGCCCCTTGCTGCCCTGGCGCCGCGCGCCGGTGAAGGCGCCGTCTTCATAGCCGAACAATTCCGATTCGATCAGGCTTTCCGGCAACGCCGCGCAATTGACCGCCACGAAGGGCCCCGCCGCGCGCCGGCTGCGCGCATGCAGCTGGCGGGCGAACACTTCCTTGCCCACGCCGGTTTCGCCCTGCAAGAGGATCGACACGCCCGCATCCGACAGATGCACCGCGCGCGCCAGCGCGCCCAGAGTGGCCGCGTCGAAACTGGCGATGCCCGCGCGCGCCTCGGCCGCGGGCGTCGAAGGCGGCGCGGGCAGGCGCAGGGACGGCGGCGGCGTGACGGGGGCCCGGGTCCGCGGCAGGCGCAGGCGGGCGTGATAGATGGCGCCGGAGCGCGCATGGACGCGGCCGGCGGCGTCGGGACTGTGTTCCAGCTCGCCATCGAACAGGTCGGCGTAGCGATACACGCCCAGGGCGGTGGCGGCCAGGCCCAGCGCCAACATGGCGCGGCGGTTGGCGCCCACCAGCAGCTCGCCCTGGAAGGCGAGCAGGGCTTCGCCCGGCGCGCCCAGGCCGGAGCGGTCGCTGTGCAGATGCAGCACGGCACAGCATTCGTGCGCGGCCTCGAACAGCTGATGTTCGATCAGGTCGACCGCCGCGCGCACCAGCGCCAGCACGTCGGGCCGGACCTCGCGCGCCGGGCTGGACAGGTCCAGCACGCCCAGCATGCGGCCTTCGCTGTCGGTGATGGGCACCGCCGCGCAGGTCAGGATACGGTTGGGTTCCAGATAGTGTTCGGCGCCATGCACGACCGTGGGCCGGCCTTCGACCAGCGCGGTGCCGATGGCGTTGGTGCCGGCGGCCGCTTCGTCCCAGGGTGCGCCCGGCATCAGCGCCACGCGCGAGGCGCGCTGCGCGAAATCCAGGTCACCGTCGCTGTCCAGCACCCGCCCCTGGGCGTCGGACAGGATCACCAGGCCGGCGCTGCCGCCTTCGCGGCGCAGCAGGGACATGGCGGGTTCGGACAAGCGGCGCAGCGCGTCGTTGCGCTGGCGCGCCTCGCGCAGTTCAGCCGCCGTCATGACTTCGCCGCGGCGCGCGCCGCGCATGTCAAAGCCCAGGTCGGCGCAGCGGCGCCAGGACCGCAGGATGGGGTCGGCCACCAGCCCGGCCGGCACGGCACCTTGCTGGTTGAACAGCTGGCGCGCTTGCGTCAGCGATTGCCGACGAGATTGAATGGCCATGCATGTCTCCTTGGACGGTGTTCTGCGACACCTGTTCCGCGACAGTGTCGCGAAACGCGACACCCAAAGGCGGCAATCGCCGCCCACGCCCTTTGCCGGCGCGTGGAAATCTACTTTCGCACGCGGCACGCGCGCTTGTCCAGCGGCGAACCTTGGGGATGGCACGCGGTTTGCTTGATACCGGACAGGCACCCGACTGCCGCTATCCCAACAATATCGGAGACAAGCATGGACATCGCTACCCGCGTCACCCCCGAATCCTATGGCACCCGCCTGGACCTGCGGACCCAGTACGACAATTTCATCGACGGCAAATGGCAAAAGCCCGCTGATGGCGAATATTTCGACAACGTCACCCCGGTGACGGGCCAGGTGTTGACCCGCAACGCCCGCTCAAAAGAGCGTGACATCGAGCTGGCGCTGGATGCCGCGCATCGCGCCGCACCGAAATGGGGTGCGACCCCTGCCGCCGAGCGCGCGCAGATGCTGATGCGGATCGCGGACGTGATGGAGGCCAACCTGGAACGGCTGGCCACCGCCGAAACCTGGGACAACGGCAAGCCCATCCGCGAGGCCCGCGCGGCGGACATCCCGCTGGCGATCGACCACTTCCGCTACTTCGCCTCGTGCATCCGCAGCCAGGAAGGCGGCCTGTCCGAAATCGACAGCGACACCGTGGCCTATCACTTCAACGAGCCGCTGGGCGTGGTCGGCCAGATCATTCCGTGGAACTTCCCCATCCTGATGGCCGCCTGGAAGCTGGCGCCGGCGCTAGCCGCGGGCAACTGCGTCGTGCTCAAGCCCGCCGAACAGACCCCGCTGGGCATCCTGCTGCTGATGGAACTGATCGGCGACATCCTGCCCCCGGGCGTGGTCAACGTGGTCACCGGCTTCGGCCTGGAAGCCGGCAAGCCGTTGGCCTCCAGCAAGCGCATCGCCAAGATCGCCTTTACCGGGGAAACCACCACCGGCCGCCTGATCATGCAGTACGCGTCGCAGAACATCATCCCGGTGACGCTGGAGCTGGGCGGCAAGTCACCCAACATCTTCTTTGCCGACGTGGCCGCGCAGGACGATGACTTCCTGGACAAGGCCATCGAAGGCTTCGTCATGTTCGCGCTGAACCAGGGCGAAGTCTGCACCTGCCCCAGCCGCGCCCTGATCCAGGAATCGCTCTACGACCGGTTCATGGAGCGCGCGCTCAAGCGCGTGGCTGAAATCAAGCAAGGCAATCCGCTGGATGCCGACACCATGCTGGGTGCACAGGCCTCGACCGAGCAACTGGAAAAAATCCTGTCCTACCTGGACATCGGCAAGCAGGAAGGGGCGGCGGTACTGGCCGGCGGCAGCCGCGCGCAGATGCAGGGCGCACTGGAAGGGGGCTATTACGTGCAGCCCACGGTCTTCAAGGGCCATAACAAGATGCGCGTGTTCCAGGAAGAAATCTTCGGGCCGGTCGTGGCGGTGACCACGTTCAAGGACGCCGACGATGCACTGGCCCTGGCCAACGACACGCTCTACGGCCTGGGCGCGGGCGTCTGGTCGCGCGACGCGAACACGTGCTATCGCATGGGCCGCGCCATCAAGGCCGGCCGGGTCTGGACCAATTGCTATCACGCCTATCCCGCGCACGCGGCGTTCGGCGGCTACAAGCAATCGGGCATCGGGCGCGAGAACCACAAGATGATGCTCAACCACTACCAGCAGACCAAGAATCTGCTGGTGAGCTATTCGCCCAAGAAGCTGGGATTCTTCTGACCGCAACGTCAGGCAGCGCCGGGCTGGCCGGCCCGGCGCGCCCCACGGGAGCCGCACCATGGCAGAACCCACGCCACGCGTCGTCGCCACAGACGAGGCGCGCCGCCTGATCGATACCTTGCGCGCCAAGCATGGGCCGTTGATGTTTCACCAGTCCGGCGGTTGCTGCGACGGCAGCTCGCCCATGTGCTACGCGCTGGGCGAGTTCATGGTGGGAAGCTCGGACGTGCTGCTGGGCGATCTTGAGGGCTGCCCGTTCTACATGGGCGAAGACCAGTTCGCCTACTGGGAACACACACAGCTCATCATCGACGCCGTGCCGGGGCGCGGCGGCGCGTTTTCGTTGGACAGCGCCGAAGGCAAGCGCTTCCTGCTGCGCTCGCGGCTGTACTCGGATGAGGAATGGGCCAACGTGGCAGCGGTGACGCGGGGCTAGTGCCTGTTCACACTAGAAGACGCCTCGCACAGGCCCCAGGCATGCTGGCGAAACGCCGGCGGCCACGCCCCGCACCGCATCACGCCCCTTGCCGTGTTCCGCCCTTGTCCGCGGTGGCCTCGGCGGCAACCTGCTTCCATTGGAACGACACGCGGCGGATGCGCGCGGCGCGGAATTGCGTGAACGAACGGCCACCGGGCATCGGGGCGCCGCGTAGGGGACTGCTGGCGTTTTTCATTGCGGATACTGCGTTGACGAAAAAACTGGCGGGCGGTTTGCGTAGCGCGGCCGGACTCAGCCGGCGGCAGCGGCGCTAACGCTGGCGGGCGCGCGGCGGGTCCATTCCAGCGCATCTTCGAGGCGGTCGTTGCCCCAGAACATTTCGCCGTCCACGAAGAAGGTCGGCGCGCCGAACAGGCCCAGATGACGGGCCTGATCCACCTGGCGGCGCAGCGCTTCCTTGGCGGCTTCCGACTTGCCGCGCGCGATCAAGGCGTCGGCGTCCAGCGACAGGCCGGTCAGCAGCGCATGCACCACGTCTTCGGCCTGGATGTCCTGGTCGTGCTGGAAATTGGCGCGGAACACGGCCACGCAGAAGTCGCGGCCCCAGGGTTCGTCCTGGCCCAGCAGCGCGATGCGCGCCGGCAGCACGCTCATGCGCGGAAACAGGCGCGGCCGATGGTAGGGCACGCCATACTTTTCGGCCAGGCGGGCGATGTCGCGCATCATGTAGGCGCCCTTGCCCGGAAACAGGCGGAAGGGCGTGTCGTTCCAGCCCTGGGCCTGAAAGATCGGGCCCAGCAGGAAGGGCCGCAGGTCCACCTGCACGTCCGCCTGCGCCGCCAGCGCGCCGATGCGCTCGATCGCCAGATAGCTGTAGGGACTGGCGAAATCGAACCACATCTCGATGCGGGGGGGGGCGGACAAAGGCGCATTCATCGCAAAAACTCCGGCGGCGTGACGTGGGCACAGCATAGTCGAGGCCGCCAACCCGCGGGATCGCATTCCCGCAGTGCAACATGACTGGATCATGGAAATTCCCCGGCGGCCGCGGCGGCTTGCTGCCACGGCGCCCGAGGTCCAGGTCCTATTGGACGCCGCAGGCGTTATATTGCACAAGCGACTTTTCCGCCCCCTACGCATGAGTTTCAAGAATGTCATATCCGCTGGCCAAACTGCCGCCGCTTGACCTGGTCCGCGGCTTTGTCGCCGTTGGCCGCCGCATGAGCATCACGCTGGCGGCGCAGGACCTGCACGTGACGCAATCGGCCGTCAGCCGGCAGATCCGCGCGCTGGAAGCCCATCTGGGCGTGCCGCTGCTGCTGCGCGGATTCCGCAGCGTGTCGTTCACCTCGGAAGGCGCGCAGCTGTTCCGCATGGCCGACACCTGGCTGAGCCAGCTGGGCGACCTGACCGAGCAGCTGCGCGCGCCGGAACGCCGCACCCCGGTCACCGTCACCACCACCATCGGGGTGGCCTCGCTGTGGCTGCTGCCGCGGCTGGGCGATTTCCAGGCCGCCTACCCGACCATCGACGTGCGCGTGGCGGCGGACAACCGGGTCATCGACATCGACCGCGAAAGCGTGGACATCGCCATCCGCTACAGCCTGCGCGACACCGTGCCCGATGGCGCCGTCTGGCTGTTCGGCGAATCGGTCGTGCCGGTGGCCCACCCCTCGCTCAAGGCGCGTGCCCTGGACGCCCGCGAGCTGCAGCGTCACGTGCTGCTGGAATTCGACGACCCCACCCGCCCCTGGCTGCAATGGTCCGAATGGCTCAATGCCCGCGGCCTGGGCC
>NZ_JAELTJ010001383.1 GCF_016428805.1 Achromobacter sp. ASV32 | reverse complement strand
CCCCCCCCCCCCCCCCCCCCCCCCCCCCCCCCCCCCCCCCCCCCCCCCCCCCCCCCCCCCCCCCCCCCCCCCCCCCCCCCCCCCCCCCCCCCCCCCCCCCCCCTTTTCAAGCAGAAGACGGCAAACGCGATCGGTTATTAGGTCTCGTGGGCTCGGAGATGTGTATAAGAGACAGCGGCTACACCACGCTGGAATTCAAGTCGGTGGTGCGGCGCCTGCGCGCAGCGCGCCCCGACCTGACGTTGTCGTCGGACTTCATCGTCGGCTTCCCGGGCGAAACCGAGGAAGACTTCGAAAAGAC
>NZ_JAELTJ010001382.1 GCF_016428805.1 Achromobacter sp. ASV32 | reverse complement strand
CCCCCCCCCCCCCCCCCCCCCCCCCCCCCCCCCCCCCCCCCCCCCCCCCCCCCCCCCCCCCCCCCCCCCCCCCCCCCCCCCCCCCCCCCCCCCCCCCCCCCCCTTTACACGCAGAAGACGGCATACGCGATCGGTTATTAGGTCTCGTGGGCTCGGAGATGTGTATAAGAGACAGGGCATGGACGGGTTGAGCGAGGTCATGGGTTCCTGGAACACCATGCCGATGCGCGCGCCGCGCAGCTTGCGCAGTTCGGGCGCGCTGGCCTGGGTGACTTCCACGCCTTCGAAGCGGATGGAGCCG
>NZ_JAELTJ010001381.1 GCF_016428805.1 Achromobacter sp. ASV32 | reverse complement strand
CCCCCCCCCCCCCCCCCCCCCCCCCCCCCCCCCCCCCCCCCCCCCCCCCCCCCCCCCCCCCCCCCCCCCCCCCCCCCCCCCCCCCCCCCCCCCCCCCCCCCCCTTTTCACGCAGAAGCCGGCATACGCGATCGGTTATTAGGTCTCGTGGGCTCGGAGATGTGTATAAGAGACAGGTGCTGGAAGGCGCGGACATCGTCTACATTCTGCGGTTGTCGACGCACAAGGTCATGACCATCAACCTGGCGGTGGGCAGCCGGCTGCCGGCGTGGGTCACGTCGATGGGCCGGGTGCTGCTGGCC
>NZ_JAELTJ010001380.1 GCF_016428805.1 Achromobacter sp. ASV32 | reverse complement strand
CCCCCCCCCCCCCCCCCCCCCCCCCCCCCCCCCCCCCCCCCCCCCCCCCCCCCCCCCCCCCCCCCCCCCCCCCCCCCCCCCCCCCCCCCCCCCCCCCCCCCCTTTTTCACGCAGACGACGGCATACGCGATCGGTTATTAGGTCTCGTGGGCTCGGAGATGTGTATAAGAGACAGGTGGTGCCCTGTGCACGCATTCGGGCCGTCAAGGCCGCCGCGCCGCATTTGTCCGCCTCGGCATCCGCGAATTGTGAGCACGCGGTGCCGGGCCGACACTGGGATCCTCAATCACAGTGAGCGGAG
>NZ_JAELTJ010001379.1 GCF_016428805.1 Achromobacter sp. ASV32 | reverse complement strand
CCCCCCCCCCCCCCCCCCCCCCCCCCCCCCCCCCCCCCCCCCCCCCCCCCCCCCCCCCCCCCCCCCCCCCCCCCCCCCCCCCCCCCCCCCCCCCCCCCCCCCTTTTACAAGCAGAAGACGGCATACGCGATCGGTTATTAGGTCTCGTGGGCTCGGAGATGTGTATAAGAGACAGGGCCAGCACTATCCCAACATCGAAGTCATCGCCATCAACGACGGCTCCAGTGATGACACCGGCCCGATGCTCGACCGCCTGGCCGCCCGGCATCCGCGCCTGCGGGTCGTGCACCTGGCGCAGAAC
>NZ_JAELTJ010001378.1 GCF_016428805.1 Achromobacter sp. ASV32 | reverse complement strand
CCCCCCCCCCCCCCCCCCCCCCCCCCCCCCCCCCCCCCCCCCCCCCCCCCCCCCCCCCCCCCCCCCCCCCCCCCCCCCCCCCCCCCCCCCCCCCCCCCCCCCCTTTTCACGCAGACGACGGCATACGCGATCGGTTATTAGGTCTCGTGGGCTCGGAGATGTGTATAAGAGACAGGGCCTGGTCCAATGCCGAGGCCTGGCGGGCGTTTTCCGCGGCCATCTGATCGGGCGGCAGATACGCGGTCTGCGTGCGCGGGCTCAAGAAGCCCTTGGCGGGAAGCGCCGTATTCCTGGGCACAAA
>NZ_JAELTJ010001377.1 GCF_016428805.1 Achromobacter sp. ASV32 | reverse complement strand
CGGGCGTGCCCTCGGCCGCGCGCAGCACCACGCCACGCCAGACACCGCCATCCGGGCGATCGACCCCGAACCGGCCCTGCACCTGTCCGCGCACCGGCGCGGCCAGGCCATGGCGCAGGCCATTGCCTGTCTCTTATACACATCTCCGAGCCCACGAGACCTAATAACCGATCGCGTATGCCGGCTTCTGCTTGAAAAGGGGGGGGGGGGGGGGGGGGGGGGGGGGGGGGGGGGGGGGGGGGGGGGGGGGGGGGGGGGGGGGGGGGGGGGGGGGGGGGGGGGGGGGGGGGGGGGGGGGGGG